>CAZKMH010000218.1:0-6445 GCA_964553395.1 uncultured Rikenellaceae bacterium
CATCCCCCCTTCCCCCTTCTCTGCTGTCGCAAAGAAGGGGGTGACTATTGAATTACATTACAAAACCTTCCCCCTCTTTGCGCGAGCAGAGAGGGGGACGCAAGGGGGTGAGTTCATGTGATTGAAAGGGCAAACTGAAAATTGCACGAGACCCGCTGACCTGTCAGGCTTTCTTTATACCAAACCAGGCATAAAGTGCTCCTGCTAAAATTCCCAGCCAGGATTTCCCCATTTCGTTCAACGTTTCAGAAACATCGGGACACCTTAAGACGCCAACATAAAAAGTGCCTGCTCCTATAAGTAACCAGACAATAATATATATCCATACAATTGAATTAAGTAACTTTTTCCCATATGCTGCAGCCATTTCCCGGACCTGAGAATTTGGTGTTTCACCAGGATCAGACATCGCAAGATTTGCAATGACAACTGCCGACACAATTCCCCCGATAAGGCTTATCACCCAAACTGCATTTAAATTCGGGACAAATTCTCCCGCTTCAGTATCCCAGTTATAGACTGAAATAATCAGCTCTCCCAGAGTAAAAGAGTATATCAGTAGTAACATGCATGCAATAATTCCCAGCAGAATTTCCTTAGCCTTTGGACTCATAATGTACATTCCTTTTGATTTAAATTTAGCTTTAAAGAGTTTTAATGCCTCCCCGGACGAAGCCTTTTATACTTCGAAGTTACCTGCATCAACCCATTCATTCTTTAGTAATGACCACCAGTCAACAGCCAATCCATTTAAAACATAATCATACGGCATCCATCCATAACCCTGATCACCCCATTCTTTACCCCAGGAGTTTCTAATAAACAGGGCACCGGGTCGGGCGTTGATATTTTCAATATTGTCATCGTAACCGGCTGCAACGATAGCATGACCACCGACAATTCTATCACCTGTTGCCGGATATGGTATTTTCCCGGTTGTTGCGGCATCTTCTATTGAGCTGTATACTGTAAATCCGAACATTGAGGGAAGTCCGCCTGCGAGGTTGGCTTTTATCTGGTCAAGCAGATTGTTCTTAGTGATTCCGGGCGGATCAAGCCGGTAATAAGTTAACGACTGGTAATTCTGCGCAAATGCGTAACAGAATGCGGGTGGTTCCTGGTCAAAATCGGTAATTTTGTACGGCCAGTACTCCTCAGGCGGAACTCCAAAAAGCACTAATGCACCCATTGTAGTCCTCAGGTATGCACCAGTATCCCCTGTCTGCTGCATAAGATTCCTGGTTGTCTTGTACAGGAAGAGACGTGAGGCATCGCTATGTTTCTGGAATGCTTTCTTCTCAAAATATTCCACTAATGCAACTCCGGCATTGGCTGTACATGAACCGAGTGATCCCTGGTTCTCAACGGGAGGAAACCACTCCTGTAAATTTACAGAAACAGGGATACTGACTTTTGCCGGATTCTTAACGCCAATTTTCGTAAGCATTTTCTTGACGGTAACTTTCTGACCCAGTTTCAGCAATCGAGGAGAAACTTCATCATGATTAATGGTGAAGTCCCTGAAATCAGGATAGTCGGGCAACCAGCCCATTCCGTGTTTTTCCAACATTTCACTCATAACTGCCTCCTTTTTATATTATTTGATTAAAAATAGTTACATCCTGCTCACTCAGGTATTACTAACAATATGGAAATACTACAATTATCCGGACAGTAAGTTAAGCTAAGATACTGATTTTAACAGATTATTACAACAAAAAGATGCGGTGGCGCTGTCTTCAGGAACGCAGGACGATCTTTCTTCCTTCCCTTACAATTATCCCGATGATATCTTCAATATCCTTTTCTGAAGTTCTGAAATTTACTATACAGGCTCTTAAGCAATACCTGCCATTTACAACGGCATTTGACAGAAATACCTCACCTCCCTGCTGCAACTCATTAAGCAATGCTTCATTCAACCTATTCAGATAGGATTCATTCTTTTCAGTACCGCTATTATAATTTAATGGAACATATCTTAATGTTGTAATGCTTAAGTTTTGAGTGATGGCCTCAAGTTCAGGGTGACTTTTTGCCTTTTCAAATAATAACTTTGACAGTTGAATATCCTGACCTATCATTTTTTCGTAACCACTTCGTCCTGCCTGCTGCAATACGAGCCACACTTTAAAAGCCCTGAAACCCCTGGAATTCTGTAGACCGTATTCATAATAATTCTGAGCATCGTTATTATTGTCGAAGTTGTAATATGCGGGATGAAAACTGAATGTCTGTATCAGGTGGTCTGGATCTTTTACCAGGACGCATCCTGCCTCAAGCGGACTGTACAACCACTTATGAGGGTCAAGCGCAATGGAATCTGCCTCTTCAATTCCTGTAAACAGCGGTTTTAGTTCCGGAATTACTATCGCCGGCAGACCATATGCACCATCCACATGAAACCACAGGTCATACTTTTTGCATATGGAAGCGATGGCTGCAAGGTTGTCAATGACGCCTGTACTTACATCTCCGGCATTACCGATAACCAGAAGGGGTTTATTGCCATTTTGGAGATCGCTGTTTATAGCCTGCTCCAATGCTTCAATATCAATTTTGTTAGCCGGATCTGTTTTTATCCATCGTATGGCATTTGATCCTAAACCAAATAAAACTGCAGCTTTCTCGATCCAGGTATGGGTAGTTACCGGACAATAGACCACCAATTTTTGGGTAGTGTTTGAAATACCATCTTCCTTTATGTTTTTTGGCCCTTTTACAGTCCTGGCAGTTAAAAAGGCTGTAAAGTTTGCCATATTTCCGCCACTCACCAGTAATCCTCCGTAAGAAGGAGAAACACCTATAAGCTCTGCCAGCCATTTCACTGTTTGTTTTTCAATTTCCGTCGCTATCGGGCTTAAAATATTTGCTCCGACATTCGGGTTCACTGCAGTTGCCAGCAAATCGGCCAGTGCCCCTATAGGAGCGGGAGAGGCAGTAATATAACCCATAAATCTGGGATGACCATTCAGCAAAGAATGGTTTAATAACAAGTCTGTTGCCCTGGTGAGTATCTCCTGAGGGGATACTCCATCCTCCGGGATAGATAAAGTCCCGATTACATTTTTCAACTGCTCAGGTGTCTCCCCGGTTGTAACCCGGGTCTTATCAATTGAATCCAGGAATTCTGAAACCGAATCGATGAGCTGATAACCAATTTTTCTGAACTCTTCTTTACTGATTTCCAAAGGTGATTTCCGGTAGGTTTCCATGCTGCAGGAATTTAGAATGTATTGTAACTGTTAAGATACTCAATAAACGAAAACGTAATTAATCTTTAAAAGTTCATATATTTAATGTGACAGGTGAAGAAAGACATGTAAAAAGAACAGAGCCGTTGTGCCGTTGCGCCATTGCACCTTTAATATCATTAATTCGTAACATTGAATAATAATGACTACCTTCGCCCGCTATTAACAACGGAATAATCCCAGCCATCACCCGGCAGTTTTTATTTCACAATACACTTACAAACAATTTTATGCAATTCGAATCATTGAACATTATTGACCCTGTTCTTAAATCACTAAAAGAAGAGGGATACAAAATACCTACTCCAATCCAGATACAAGCTATTCCAATCGTCCTCAAAGGAACCGATCTTATTGGCATTGCACAAACAGGGACGGGAAAAACAGCTGCGTTTGCAGTACCAATCCTTCAGCTGCTGAGCAAAACCAGATCATTCGACAGGAAGAGGAAAATAAGAAGTCTTATTGTCACACCCACCAGGGAACTGGCATTACAGATAGATGAGAGTTTTAAAACTTATGGCCGGTACACAGGATTGACATGCACTGTGGTATTCGGAGGTGTGCCTCAGAATCCTCAGACAAATGTATTGCGAAACGGGGTAGATATCCTCGTGGCAACTCCCGGCAGGCTGCTTGATCTTATGTCCCAGGGATTTATTTCTTTAAATGATATTGAAATTTTTGTCCTTGACGAAGCTGACAGGATGCTCGATATGGGATTTATCCATGATGTACGAAAGATCATTGCAGCTCTCCCCCGGAAGAGGCAATCACTTTTTTTCTCCGCCACCGTGCCGCCGGAAATAGTAAAACTGGCAGGATCAATAGTTTACAAACCTGTAAAAGTTGAGGTAACTCCATCGGCAACAACAGTCGACATTGTAAAACAGTATGTTTACTTCACTGACAAGGGGAATAAAAATGCACTGCTTCTTGAGCTGTTAAAGGATAAAAAGATTAAAACAGCTCTGGTTTTTACCCGGACTAAATTTGGTGCCGATAAAGTTGTGAGAGTGCTGAAAAAGAAAAATATAAGTGCCGAATCAATCCATGGAAACAAAGCACAGACCGCACGGCAGCGGGCACTGACAAATTTCAAAGCCCGGACAACCCGTGTACTTGTTGCGACTGATATTGCAGCCCGCGGTATAGATGTGGATGACCTTGAGTATGTAATTAACTACGAAATACCCAATATATCTGAAACATATGTTCACAGGATAGGCAGGACAGGAAGAGCCGGGGGAAACGGAACGGCAATTTCATTCTGTGATGCAGATGAAAAAGCATATCTTAAGGACATTGAAAAACTGATAACAAAAAAGATACAGGTCGTTGATAATCATCCTTATCCACTGATTAACGAAAATCCTGTTAAACCTCCTGACCGGCAACACACAAATCATAAACCTGTACACCACTTTCCACCTGCAAGCCGTAGTCATAATAACCGGTGGCGGAGGAAGTAAGAGAGGGGTGAGCAGCATCACAATTGCAACCTTCCGGCAATAATTCAAACTTCTTTCCTTAAATTGCGGGTTCTAAAGTGAAGGTGAAACCCGGTTCCCAAAATATGAGATCAGTAACCCCGGAATATTCTCCGGTAAACGGAAAAACCTATTCCTTGTTCGGGAAATCAGATTCGACATCGGGATATTATGAAACAATCAGTATGCTTGCGAAGAGGATCCTTGCTCTGGAACCTGATATCCGCGGTTTAATCAGTAAGATAAAGAACTTCTCTTCAAATAAGAGAATCCTGAGAAAATCCCTGGGGATTAACGAGACCGGAAGTCTGATGGCCGTTGTTCTGAACCTTATTGATCCTTATCTCAGAGTATACACAGAAAATACAGAAGAGCACTTAAGAACTCTTCCCATGTCCAAATTCTGGGACCGCAGACTTGCCACTACAAGGGAGCAATATCATCTTTTTATGCTTGAGATTGAACTGACCAATCGTTTGTTTGTGTCAGAATTTATCAGGGCAGATAAAAAGATCGCCCTGATGCCTTATTGTCTCCAGGATTTTACTGTAAACTGCAAATCAGAAAAGGTTGGGTTCGATTACCAGTGCAGGCATTGTTCTGCCGGGTGTTTTCAAAATCATGCCAGTGCAATACTGAAAACTTATCATATTGAACCTTACATATGGATGGGAGGAAATATGAAGCAGATGGCAAAATACACAACTAAAGAAAGAAAATCTTTTGGAGTTCTGGGGATTGCCTGCATACCAGAGCTGACAATGGGTATGAGAAACTGCCGGAAGAATAACATCCCGGTTGTCGGGCTCCCGTTGAATGCCAATCGTTGTATCAGGTGGTTTGGCGAATTCCACCAGAATTCGATTGATCTGGCCGAACTTGAAAAACTGATGGTATAGCTGTGCTACCATATTTTAATTATTCTTCAACTATTTTTTTTCACAATAAAAATTTTCCCTGAAATCATTGATGTCATTATTTCCAAATTGTTAAAAGTCTTTTCATATAGATTTTTAAGCAATGGAATCTGTTCTCTGGTTGTTTTCGAATAAATAAGTTTGTTAAAAATGACAATTCCTCCCACATTCAGTGCATTTTTTACACGAATCAGAAATTGCTCTGTTTCCAATTCTTCAGGTACATCTATATCAATATAGACATCCACAATAATCAGGTCAAATTTTTTCCGGCAATCTTCAAGAAACAGATTTGCATCGGCATTATGAATAGTCACATTTTTTAGTGATTGGGTGTGAAAATATTTTTCACCAAGTTCTATTACTTTACTATCTATCTCAACCCCGTCGATGATACAACCTGGATTATATTTACCTATAGTTTCAGCAACACACCCGGTGCCAAACCCAAGAATAAGGGCATTATTAATATTGTTCCAGTCAGGTCTTAATCTTCTGAATATTTTTTTAAATAAAGTATGAAGCGATCCATAGGAATAATTCGAGTTCTTACTGTTTAATGAATATTTTCCGCCATCAAGTACAACTTCCAGAACCGGGTTCCAAAGGCTATGAGTTAATTCTATAGTAACGGGGCGGAAATAGCTTAGAATATAATCGGTTTTCTTCATTAGCAGCAATAGTACATTTTTTTTCATTCAATAGCCAAACTGATTTTATCATTATCGGAGGCGCATTTATGAAATATGTCACATTGCTCATATATATTAACCACATACATAGA
>CAZKMH010000219.1:0-2772 GCA_964553395.1 uncultured Rikenellaceae bacterium
TATATAATTTTGTTTTTAAAGGTCGTATGGAACCTCCATGTTTGTAAATTATATTTCATGCTTATTTGTGTTTTTAAAACATGGAGGTTTCATATGAATGAATTTTCAAACTGTAAAGATCGTCACCTCTACCCGGATAAGTGTTACACAACTACTAAAAAAAGTTATATCATTCACACATCTGCCAGATCATATCGCCTATTATTCTTTTGCACAGCCTGCCCCAATTCATTGGGAGAGTAAAAACGAACTATTCATTCCTGCTGAGAAATTCATACTTAATATTTAAAATAGTATCTTTGAATAATGATTAAGAAAATTCTCTTTTTAAAGATTCTTTTGTTGCTCCATATCCCTGCCATGACTTTGAATGCTCAAAATGTGGAGGTTATTGTAACAGGGATAAGGACAGAGAAGGGACAGATTGTGATAGGTGTATTTAAAGACAATGAAAGCTTTAAGAAAGAGGAATCATTCCTGGAAAAGAGGTTCGTAAAGAAGGGCATTTTAAAAGGAGAAATGAGAGTTCAGTTCAGCCTGGAACCAGGTATCTACGGCTTATCTTTAATGGATGACGTGAACAGCAATGGCAAAATGGAATATAAATTTCTGGGGATTCCGAAAGAAGGTTTTGGATTCTCAGATTATTATCATACTGGATTCACAAAACCTAAATTTGACTCCTTCAAATTCAGCATAGATAAAGATCAGAAAAAGAGAATAACAATAAGAATCAGATATATGTAACAATGTGAATGCTCTTAATGACGGATACTTAACGGAAACCACGGAGTCGCACAGCTTGCCTGATCTATAATGATTCTATTTTGAATCTCTGCATATATCTGCACAGGCTATAAGATCCAACCCTATTTGACCACTTCAGAATCCGGTTGCATAAGCCGGACACCTTGACCATATCTGGCCGGTCCCCGCAGCGGTGGCATGGTTTTTGCACTTTAACAGTAATTTGTAATAAAAGACAACTCCAGTCGGTTAATCAACCCGGTAAAAAGCCCGCCACCTCCGGAAGCTGTCGGCAACAACACCTACCGCCAAACCTTAGGTACAATAAATTTAATACAATCAAAATATTTTTGAATTATAAATTATTTATCAAATGAAAAACATTTTTATCGAATTGACTGATGTAGATGATGCAAAAATCCTTATAAATATCCTGCACATTGCCTGGATTGAATCTGGTAAAAACGGATCAAGTATAAAATCAAACTGGGTTAACTTCTCCCTTCCGAAAAAGGTTAAAGAATCTTATGATGAAATCAAAACTTTAATAGCCTCTGCGAACTTACAGTAATATTATTACTGCATCCAATCAGTACTTAAAATGAGCTCATGCAACTCCTCATGCCTGCTTTTTCAAGAGCAGGAAACAGGAAATTTTTCTCTTCTCCATGATGGCATTTGTCGGCAAATTCTGTCAATGTTGGTGTCCTGAATGGACAGCACCGTCCTGAGGTACCACGCTTTGATTCCCTTCTTCCCCTTCAGCAAATTTGAAGAATTGCACATATGATTCGATATATGCTCGCCCTGCCTCTATATTGTTTACATCATAATCTTTTAATGACATGGCCTTATTGAACCGTTTTTCTAATTCTGGAATTATTTCTCCGGGAACAAGCCCTTTAATAGGTGTTAAATTCCCTGTTTCAATTGATTTATCAGCTGCAAGTATCTTTTCATCAATCGGTGTTCCTGAAGGCTTCACTCCTGTAAAAGGAACTCCTTCGCCGCTTCTGTGAAGCCTGACAAGCGTCTCAAAGAAATATTTATCAGCCAGAACCATGGCATCAGGGCTCAGAATCCTTACTTTCATAGTAAGAAGAAAAGCGTCCCTTAATTCTTCTTCATCCTGTGGCTGGATCCATATAAGGACATAATTGATATTGTTCTTTTCGATAGCAATCTTCGCATCTTTTATAACTGGCCCATCCATTGTATCACAATGTGCAAAGGTCACAGTTGTTGATAGGATCAACAGAGATAGTAGAAACAAAGGAACCCAAAGTATCCTCGATTTACTTCTCCTTCTCGGTTTACTTTCTGAGTTGTCAGTGACAACATTCATTTCAAGTGTTTTCACAGTTTTAATAAATTTAAGTTAAATAATAGATTCGTTTACTTCAAATTCGAATCAAAATTACACTGGGAGAAAAGGAGAATCGCTCCAGTTTATAATTCAGGACTTGAAAAATCTGATTTACAAGGCTTATTTTATAAAATGGGACGGACTAAAATCAGGGATAAAGTCTCCAGGTTGCTGATCACAAGGCTTTTTTATATTGTGATGGGGTGAGACCGCCGGATAACTGTTTAAATATTCTGTTAAAGGCTGACTTGGAGTTGAATCCACACTCAAATGCAATACCCAAGAAAGAATAATTGCTATACCCGGGGTCCGTCAATCTTTCTTTAAATGCCTCCACCCGATATCCATTTATGAAATCAAAAAAATTAAGATTGAATCTCTCGTTTATGACCTGCGAAAGATAATGGCTTGTAATTCCAATTTCTCCGGCTAATTGCGAAAGAGAAAGATCGGGATTCAAATAAGGCCTTGAAGACTTCATGTTTTCGATCAATCTTTCAGCATATTGTTGTGCTTCCGAATCTTTGAGCCTGGAACCTGCATATTTTGTCAGAGTTTTTGTATCCTCACTGGCAACTAATATATCTTCAGAAGAGAATATTAACTTCTGTTTCAATCCAAAATATCCGATAAGTATTACAAAAGCTGATAATGACAGG
>CAZKMH010000219.1:2872-6443 GCA_964553395.1 uncultured Rikenellaceae bacterium
ATGACAGGCGCTCAGAAATGGAAAGCAGGCAATGATGAAGGATGTATTACTTTTGCCGACGGGATGCTTTATACTCTCGACCAGAGAGGAACTATGAGGCTTGTAAGGGCGACACCCGAAAAATATGAGGTCGCCGGGGAATTCCGTGTGCCGTCAGGAGGAAAAGGTATGTACTGGGTCCATCCGAAGGAATTTATTAATTTATCGTTACAAAGTTGTTACACACCAAAGCTTGTGCCCATATTTCTCGCCTGTATAACAAGCGGATTATCAGGTTCAACAAGCTTAAGCTTTCCTGCCACGTCGGTAAGAGGGATTGATACTATTTCATCATCTTTAAGGGCAACCATTTTACCGAAATCCCTGTAGGCAATCATATCAGCAGCAGCAGTACCATATCTTGTTGCTAATACGCGATCCATTGGTGAAGGAGTTCCGCCCCTTTGTATATAACCCAATACGGTCTCTCTTGATTCGAGCCCGGTGAGCTCTGTTATCCTGTTACTAAGGTACCGGGCTACTGAATTATCCTTGTCAGGATTTTCAACTCCTTCGGCTACAACAACGATTGAATACGGTTTATTTTCCTCGGCCCGGTGGAGTAAATATTCCGTAATTTTATTCTCTTTATAAGGGATTTCAGGAATAAGAATTACATCTCCTCCCCCTGCAATTCCTGAGTAGAGAGCAATCCAGCCAGCATTGTGGCCCATAACTTCAATCAACATTATTCTTTTGTGCGAATTGGCTGTTGAATGGAGCCTGTCGATAGCCTCCGTGGCAATATTTACTGCTGAATCGAAACCGAAAGTAATATCAGTTCCCCACACATCGTTATCAATTGTTTTCGGGATCCCAATGACATTCAATCCCTCCTGTGCAAGAAGACTGGCAGTTTTAAGGGTTCCGTTACCCCCAATACATACAAGACAATCGAGCCCTATTTGTTCATAATGCTCTTTAATTAATACAGGTTTGCTGATATCCTTGTTACCTTTGGAGGGGCTTTTAAACGGCTTCTCACGAGAGGTCCCCAGTATTGTCCCGCCCAGGGTAAGTATGCCTGACAAATCTTTCTCCGTCAACTCATGGTATTCTTTGTTGATCATGCCCGTAAAGCCGTCGCTGATGCCAAAAAGATTCATACCATATTTTATAATTGCTGTCTTGCCCACACCTCTTATCGCTGCATTTATTCCCGGGCAGTCGCCACCCGCGGTGAGAATGCCGATCGTCATACTATTACTTTTTTTAATCATATTCAATCAGTTCTTGGTCAGATGCAAATTTAATTCTTTCAAAGAATATCGATTTATGTGGTCAGATGCATTATTTAATTTTATTTCTCCAGGAAGGGCATATTTAAAAATAAGTTTTGTGGTTTGTGGAAATATTAGAAGGTGGGAAACATATAATCGCTGAAAATCTGAAAATTATTAACAGCCTCAACGCGGGATTATTCACATCACTATGATTTTGGGATTTTTATTCAATCTACTATTGGGTGATTACAATTATTCTTATTTTGTATCAGCTAAACAATTACAAAAAATGAAGCATTTACAAAAGAGTGTATTAATGGAATCATCTTAAGAAAAGAACTTATTTTTGCAGTTTTTCAGGAAGAGATGCCAATGAAAAGCTGGTTCAGGTTCAGCTTATGAATTTCCTGTTCGCGCTGATTTTTCTCCATTCTTCCCTGTTCCGGTATTTCTGATTCTTACTTTTTTTTGATTTGTCCCCTGCAGGATCCGATCTTGAAATCCGGGTTCCCCGATTTTTTCCATGTTGCCGGGCTGCAGAATCGGGAAGCCGGACAATATTGACTTTATAACCGATCAGTTTCTCAATACGCTGCATTTTACCCAGATCCGATATGTTAATAAGGGTCACTGCAACTCCTGTTTTTTCAGCACGTGCAGTACGCCCGACACGATGTACATAATCCTCTGCATCTGACGGGGCATCATAATTTATTACAATATTAATATCTTTGATATCGATCCCTCTGCTTAGAACATCTGTTGCAACAAGTACACGGCTTTGCCGTGAGCTGAACCTTATCAGCATCTCTTCCCTTTCCTTCTGGTCCAGATCCGATGAAATACCTTCGACGAGATAATTTCCCGATCGCAACCCCCGCACAATCTCATTTACTTTCTTCTTTGTGGAAGTGAATATCAGGATGCTCTGGTGATCGGGATTGTCAGTAAGAAGTGTTTTTATCAGGGGCAATTTCTGGTATTCATCCAGATGATAAACTCTCTGTATGACTCCATTAGCAGGTTTTGACATTTCAAGGGTAATTTCCACCGGGTTTTTCAGAATATGCTTTGACAAATCCATTATTTTAGGTGGCATTGTTGCGCTGAACATCAGGGTCTGACGTTTTTTTGGAAGGCAGGAGATAATGTGCATGATGTCTTCATAAAATCCAATGTCGAGCATCCGGTCAGCTTCATCAAGGACTAATACTTCAATCTGATCAAATCTGACATAACCCTGGTTGAGATGTGAAATCAGCCTGCCGGGAGTAGCCACAATAATATCAGCACCTCCAGAGAGCGCGACTTTCTCCTGTTCCCATCCGCTTCCATCTCCGCCACCGTAAACAGCGATGGATGTAATGTTTAATGTGTATGCCAGGCCAAGTATCTGCTGATCGATCTGTATCGCCAGCTCACGGGTAGGAACCAGTATTAGTGTGTGGGTATGGTCGGGACGTTTTTCAGTAATGTTATTCATTACAGGGAGCAGAAACGCTGCAGTTTTCCCTGTGCCTGTCTGTGCGGAGGCAATCAGGTCCCGGCCAGCCATAATAACCGGAATAGCCTTTTCCTGTATAGGTGTGGTTTCACTGAAACCCATATATTCAATTGATTCCAGCAATTCCGGAATCAGATCCAATTTATCAAATACCATATATGTTCTGTGATTGTATTAAATGCATGAGAGTCGGCAAAGATAGTAAAAAATGCCAGCTCAGCAAAATATACCAGGGTGGGTAGAAATATCAGATTCGTTTAATGCAGTGCAAAAGCCGGTGACCCTGATCCCTCTCGCCGGTAAAAATTGACCACATAAAACCGGGGCTAATCTCATGATCTATAGATAAATATTAAAATGTTAATCTTTCCGGTGGAATGTGATCAGGGCGACCGGCTTATGCATACAGGTGAACGCTGATTAAAAAATCATAGTTGGGAGCAATAAAATGGTGTTCACAGCCACCGACCTTAGTTTAAATTTAAACAAATGAGTGGTATGTGCAAAAGCGGGTCTGAAACGAATTAATATAAAAAACAAAATGACAGGGATTTAACTGAAGTTCTATCGTAATCGTCGGTTAATTCCGGCTGAATGTGGTCAAGGAGACTCGCTTTTCGAGTATATTTGTAAACATTATTAATAATCTGATATTCTGCCGGAATTTGTATAAAGTATGTAAATAATAATTTTACTTACATAGTTCTAAGCTTAAGTAATTAGAAAATGAAGAACTATTTCTGTTTTCAATAGTGCATCAATTCTTTCATTCAAATTATTGATAACTGCGGAGGAACATTATGTC
>CAZKMH010000220.1:0-6442 GCA_964553395.1 uncultured Rikenellaceae bacterium
TCAGCTCCCTGTTGCCCTTCTCAAGTTCAGTCATCTTCGGATAAACCTCCGCACCAAGAAAATCACGGCAGGACTGGGCGATCATTTGCTGTTCCTCATTAAACTCCTCGGGGATGAATACATCTTTCGGGTCAGTTTCGCTTACAAGGAATTCGCCGCTTTTCAGGATCTTTCTGTCTTCCATTTTCAGTTACTTTATGTTAATTTGTTATAATCCAAGTGATTGTGCAACCAGTTCCGCAACATCCAGGTTCTGGATCTCATTCTCCCTGTTCTTATATTTCAGTCCGTCAGTAAGCATTGTCATGCAGAAGGGACATGCCGATGCAATAACCGATGCACCTGTCATAAGTGCATCCTCAGTCCGCTCTATAAAAACCTCCTTGTTGCCTTTTTCAGCTTCCTTGAACATCTGTGCACCACCTGCCCCGCAACAGAGGGCAAAGCTCCTGTTCCTCTCCATTTCCTTTAAGTTCCCGGTGAGCCTGTGCAGAATAAACCGTGGATCATCGAATATCCCGTTTGCCCTTCCCAGATAGCACGGATCGTGGTAAGTTACCGAAATATTATTCAATGCCGAAATATTTATGTTCAGCTTTCGCTCATCAATAAGGTTTCTGAGCAGCTGCAGGTAGTGTATCACTTCAAAATTGCCATCAAGATCGGGATACTCATTTTTAAAAATATTGTAGCAATGCGGGCAGACAGTTATTATCCTGGTGACTTCATATCCCGTCAGAATTGAAATCACCTGCAGTGCCTGTATCTGGTAGAGCATTTCATTACCGGCACGCCGGGCAGGATCTCCTGTGCAAGTTTCCTCCTTTCCAAGGACGGCATAACTTAACCCGAGATGATTGAGGATCTTCGCAAATGATCTGACAACCTTTTTATATCTGTCATCAAATGCGCCGGCACAACCAACCCAGAAAAGATATTCCGGCCTCTTGCCGCCGGCAGATAGATCGGCCATTACAGGTATTTCGAAACCGATATCTCTGGCCCATACAAGCCGGTCTTCCGCTGAATACTGCCATGGAGCACCATTGTTTTCAATATTGTTGAAAACAGCTTTTAGTTCCCCCGGGGCAGATGCTTCTTCAAGCACAAGATACCTCCGCATGTCCACTATCAGGGAAGGCTGATTGATATTTATGGGACACTCGGTGGCACATGCATTGCATGTGGTACATGCCCAGAGTTCCTCTTCGGAAATATAATCTCTCAGCAGTGACTTGTTATCAGAAAAATCCCTGCCGTTTTTAACCATCAGCGGTCCCTTCTCCTTCATCCTTGCCCTCAGATCCATCATTATTTTCCTTGGCGACAGCTTCTTGCCTGTAATATTTGCCGGACAAACGGATGTGCATCTTCCGCATTCGGTACATGATAACGAATCGAAGTAATTCTTCCAGGTGGCATCCTCTGCATCTTTGATCCCGAACCTTTCAGGCGGGGTATCCGCTGCAACCGGCACGAAAGCAGTATTCGGATCAAGCATGAGTTTCACTTCCCTTGTGATGCTGTTCATATTGATCAGCTTGCCAAGAGGTTCAAGGCGTGAAAGGAACACGTTCGGCACCGACATGAATACATGAAAATGCTTGGAATAGGGAAGATAGTTTGCGAAGAAGAAGATAAGGAGTATGTGTGCCCACCAGGATATTTCGTACATGATCCGGAAACCTTCTGCAGATACTCCTGAAAAGAGCCTGGCGAAATTTGTTCCGAATGGATAGACTCCGGCAATCTCTGCTCCGGCAACCGTGTTAAATCCCACATACCCGGTATTCATGAATATGAGGGAGATCATCAGTAACAGTATCAGTGTGAGGGAGATATTTGCATCCCTGTGGGATCTTTTTTTCATTTCGATGCCTTCAAATCTGCCAATATGGAAAAAGAGACGGCGTGCCAGGAAGACGATTATTGCAACTGCCACAAGTAGTGCAAAAATATCTCCTGATGCCATCAGAAAATCATAGAAGGGACCGAGGAATTTCAGTGCCCGCTCCGTTCCCGAAAGGCCATCGGTTACCATTTCGATACTGCCGAAGATTATGACACAGAATCCCCAGAATACAAGTGCATGCAGAAATCCGATTACAGGCCGGCGGAAGATCTTGGTCTGCCCGAAGGCGACCTTCAGCATCACAACAAATCTCTTACCGGGGTCTTTTACCGGAAATCCTTTTTTAGTAAGCCTGAAATATCTAATTATCCTGCGGACGGTATAAAAAAATGCAGCAAAGGTAATCAGTAGAATAAATGCAAAAATGATCTGTTTGGTCATTTATCTGATTATAATTGTGGTACGGGTGTTGCATACAACACCCGTACAATGGTATGTATTATTTAGCCTGTTTTAGTGCGTCAACCAGTTTCGGAAGAACCTTCATAGCATCGCCGACGATACCATATTGTGCCGCTTCGAAAATCGGAGCATCCTTATCGGTATTTATGGCCACAATATACTTCGATGAGCTTACTCCCGCGAGGTGCTGAGTCGACCCTGAAATGCCGACCGCAACGTACAGGTTAGGCGAAATTATCTTCCCGGTCTGTCCGGTATGCTCTTCATGCGGCCGCCACCCTTCATCAGAAACGGGCCGTGAACATGCCGTGGCAGCACCCAGAAGTGATGCAAATTCCTCGAGCGGAGCCCAGTTGTCGGGTGATTTCATCCCCCTTCCGCCGGAAACCACAATATCGGCATCGGTAAGCAGGATCCTTCCCGTCTGTTTCCGGACCTCTTTTAAAGTAGTCTTAAAAAGTGTACTGTCGACAGGAATATCCATTTTAACAATGGTTGCATTGGCTGGCGACTCGATAAGCTCAAATGAGTTCTGTGCAAGGGTAAGGATCTTTATCCCGGACTTGATCACCACATGGGCAAAGGCATTCCCCGAATAAGTTCTTTTATACACTGTAAACGGATCAGTGCCAAGCGGAAGTTTGCTTACACCCGATCCCACTCCTGCTTTCAGTTTCACTGAGAGTCTGGGGGCAATTGCCCTGCCGGTATTGTTATTTGAAAGAACTATGACAGTGGCCTTTTCGCTGCGTGCAATTTCCGTAATAACATGTGTATAAGTCTGACTGTCAAGCACATTCAGCATGTCATTATCAATGCTGATTATTTTTGATGCACCATATTTACCCGGTTTCGCCAGTTCAGCGTCATCTGTTTTCCCTATCGATAACGCTGTAAGCCCGGTATTGAGCATTTTAGCAATCTCTGATGCATACGATACCAGTTCAAAGGTTAGTTTTTTAAATTTTCCGTCCCAATTTTCGGTATATACTAAAACTGACATTTTGGTTAGATTTAAATTAATGACTGATCAGATAACTTTTGCCTCGTTCTGGAGCAAATCAATCAGCTGTGCGGGATTTTCGGCATCGATGAATTTACAGGCTTTGCGCGGTGCAGGCTTCTCGAGAGCTGTAATTTCCGTAAGCGGACTGACCTGAACAGCCTCTAACACCTTTATGGGTTTGGTCCGCGCCATCATAATACCTCTCATTGCAGCAATACGTGGTTCTTTGGCTATCCCTTTCTGCACTATTGCGACAAAGGGGGCCGGTAATGCGATCACCTCTTTTCCCCCGTCTATTTCGCGGGTAATAACGGGTTGACCGTTTTCGACCTTAATCGACGAAACTGCAGATACAGAAGGTATTCCAAGGAATTCTGCAACCATTCCTCCCACCAGTGATCCGTTATAGTCGCTCGATTCAATTCCACAGAAAACCATATCATACTGATCCTTCTTTATGACTTCTGCAATCTGGGCAGCAACAAAATATGCATCGGACGACTCAGCGTTCACACGCACTGCATCATCAGCGCCAATGGCAAGAGCCTTTCGCATTGTGGGTTCCGAAGAAACAGGTCCCACATGTATGACGGACACCGATTTTACCCCGGACGACGGGTCATCCTTTAATTCGAGAGCCCGTGTAAGCGAAAGTTCATCCCATGGATTAATCACCCATTGAATGCCGGTTGTGTCAATTGTTTTGCTCCCTTCCGCAAGCTTGATCTTGGTTGTTGTGTCGGGAACATTACTAATACATACCAGAATCTTCATTTATTTCTGAATTTGTTTATAAAATTAGTATTCAATTGCATTATCTGAAATTCAGGCATTCTTATTTTATCTCAGGGCGGCAAAGATAATAATTTATACTTCTTATTCAAATCACCTTTAAATACAAAACAAATCATGTTCGAAACATCTGTCCGGCTTATATATTTATATATCTGCCTTTTATACGATAAGAAAATCTCCTGCCAGGTTCATGGTCGAAGTGCTTTAAGCACGAATCCGTACAGGGGAAAAAAGAATTTTCCGGCTTGCCGGTATAATTATAAATATATCATAGTAAATTCGCGCCGCCGGACAAATATAAGCCACCGGTGATCCGGGTGAAAAAATTTGCAGTTACATACGGAGCCATTTTTCTGGCCATGATCTTCTGGTCGTTTTCCTTTATATGGTTTAAAGTTGCAAATGAAACATTCCTGCCACTGACAATTGTATTTATACGGCTGGTCATTTCCGTCATCCTCCTGGTATCATTCATCTTTTTATCGAAAACCTCTGTAAAAATAAAGAAAGAGGACAGGAAGCTTTTTCTTTTACTGGCGATTTTTGAACCATTTCTTTATTTCATCGGGGAAAGCTACGGTCTTACCTATGTGTCTGCCACTGTCGGTTCCGTCATTATTTCAATAATCCCGGTAATGGCCACACTGGGGGCATGGGTATTTTACAGGGAGAAGCTGAAGGTTATAAATTATATAGGGATTGTCATTTCATTTTTAGGGATCATTGTCTTTGTATTAAATAAAGACGGATCTCTTTCATTCAGTATCAAAGGTGTACTTCTTCTGCTCTTTGCTGTTTTTTCCGCTGTGGGGTTTAATCTTACACTCGGCAGGCTGGTCGGTAATTACAGCCCTGTATTTATTGTAACCATACAGAATACGATCGGTGCATTGCTTTTCCTCCCTGTTTTTCTGATTTCTGATCTCAAAGAATTTATCAATACTCCTTTTTCGTTCAGGAGTTTCGTCCCGTTGCTTGAGCTTGCAGTTTTTGCCTCCTGCGGGGCTTTTATACTATTTGCTTACTCTGTGAGGAATATGGGGATCTCACGGGCCAATGTCTTTACGAATAGTATCCCGGTATTAACAGCGCTTTTCTCTTTCATTATTCTGGGTGACAAGCTGACCATTCAGAACTTAATCGGGATGATTATAGTTATTGCAGGACTATTTATGTCACAGATCAATGGACGCCGGAAAAAACGTGAAAGCGCTTTTGTCCTGACCGGAAAGACTGCCTGAAAATCACCGCTGACATATAGCACATTCATTAATACAATTTTATGGATATAAGCCAATAATTATTTTCCTGTTATCTTTGTTCTTTATTTGAAAATATGGGCAGGAAAAGCTTATATATTCTTATATTCAGTATAATGATCTCCGCTCTGGACGCTCAGACGGGCGGGGATAATGTGTATGAATTCCTGAACCTTTCTCATTCAGGACTCATTTCATCCCTCGGCGGTTCCAACGTATCCCTGAAAACAGAGAATCTGAATCTTGCCTATTATAATCCTGCACTGCTCAACTTGTCAATGGACAAAAGTCTGGCGTTGAATTATGTAAACTATTTTGCCGGGATCAACTATGGCATGGTAATGTATTCCAGGTCGTTCCCGGCGACAGGTAATTTTGCGGCAGGGCTCACATACCTGAACTACGGATCATTTACCGGAGCAGATCCTTCAGGTGTAATCACGGGTACTTTTCATGCTGCCGAATATGCATTTTCAATGATCTATTCAAGGGAAATTGATTCACTCTTCAGCGCGGGAATTAATTTCAAACCAATTTTATCACATCTGGAGGATTACACCTCATTTGGATTTGCATTCGACATCGGAGGAAGCTTTCACAACAGATCAGGCCTCTTTTCGGCAGGTTTGGTAATCAGGAACATTGGACTTCAGGTTACCACCTATGCCGGGGAAAAGAAGGAAAAACTGCCTTTTGAGATACAGGCCGGCATATCAGGGGAGCTTGCTCATGCCCCGTTCCGTTTTTCACTTACTATGAGGCATCTTGAGAAATTTGACCTTACTCACCTGTACGGTGATACAATCCCCGGAAATAATGAGTCATCGGGATTTTTTGAAAATCTGGCAAGACATGCCATATTTGGTATTGAGCTGATTCCACATAAGAATTTTTATATCAGTGCAGGCTATAACTATCAGAGACGAAGGGAGTTACAAACAGAGGGAAGGGTAGGAACAGTCGGATTTTCATGGGGCTTCGGGATTAACTCCTCCTTTATGAATATTGAATTCGGAAGAGCAAGGTATCACCTTGCCGGATCTTCTAATAATTTTTCACTGATCGTCA
>CAZKMH010000221.1:0-6384 GCA_964553395.1 uncultured Rikenellaceae bacterium
AATGCTTCAGAGCCAGCTCATACTCTTTAAGATCAAGATAACAATGAGCCGTCATAATGGTATTGTGAATATTGCCAGGTTCCAGCTGACCTGCCTGCAGATAGTACTCAAGCGCTTCTTCATTCTTTCCAAGCCTGCGCAGGCAGAATCCGATTTTCTTGATTATCCATGGTTTTCTCTCAATCAGTTCCGCTCTCCTGTAATATTTCAAAGCCTCCTCATAGTTTGAGTTCTCCTGGTAACAGTATCCGATCTTCTCATACAGCTGGACCTCATCAGGTTTGTGTATAATCTGCCTGAGGTAGAGAACAAGTGCATCATCGTAAAAGTCTTTGCTGAAGAAGTAGTCGGCAAGGCCTGCTTCAGCTTCTTCCGCATTGCAGGTAAGGCGGAAGAACTGAGAATTGTAGATGTCGAGTTTGCCGGTAAATATATCCTCAAACTCCTTTTTATATGGCGACAGCTTGAAAAACCTGTAGAAATCCTGCAGATACTGCGTTACATTGATACGGAAAGTCTTATTGGGATCTATCACGGAATCTTCATCATTCATCTGCTGCAGACCTTCCAGTTCCATCCGGAATACCTTAAGCATCATGCTTTTCTGATTTGAAGGCAAATACTTAAGGTTCAGAATAAGTGAATATTTGTCAGAGTTGCAGATAAATGGTGTCTTGTACATGGCTTCAGCCATTTCATTGGTCCCCGGCCCCAGTATTTCATCCCTGAATATCTCATCAACAACCTCATGGTCGGGATAAAAAGGCACGAACCAGTTCTGGAAGTCCTTGAAGAAATCAAAATGCTTCAGGTTTGCAAAGGCTGACATGTACACATCGGCCCCTTCCATCTGAAGCTTTGTAAGTTCCTCCATGGTTTTGAATATCTCATCTGAACCCGGGAACATAGCCTCCCAGTCGGGATTTTTTTCCTCATTCTTATCCTTCGGAAGGATATTGTCAAGGTCCAGCTTTTCCTCGATCCTTGGCCTGAGCTTTGCCACCTGGGGAAGAATCTCATCATGAAGTTTCCGGCTGAGTTTTTCCGTTTCACGCGATCTTATTGTCTGCAAAACAATTATCCTGCAGTGTTCCCTGAAGCCCTGAGACCTGGACATGCTGGTGATCATGCCGGTAATCTCGGGGTAAAGCATAACCCTGTCATTATAATAGTGCAGGTTCAATATCAGACCCGATAAAGCCCGCTCCATAACCTGTTCCTGCCCCGAATTGTAAATACTGACCAGGTAAAGAAGCTTTTTGGTCTGCCATGTACGCATGGAACTTAAGGTGATTGCCGTTGTAAAAAGACTCGATTCATACCATCTGAACTTCTTTGAGTTGAGAATGATATTGATAAGGCTTTCCTCAGCTTCACCATAATAGTCTGTAAGCCAGAAGTGGTTGAAAATGTTCTTTATGAGTTGTTTATGTTTTTTGGAGATTTCCGATTCCGGGTCGGGATTTATCTCATTGCTCAGCTTCAGCCATTCATCCAATTCCGATTTAAACATCAGGTCATCAACAGTCTCCACTATTGTCTTGCCTGTCAGCCGCAGTTCTTTTTCAGCCTGCTGTTTTATCCAGTAAGTATTCCATCCTGAAAAATGTGACAATATGTCCTGTCTTACCTGATCGGAAAGTTGATGTATTGATTGAATCAGCTTAAGATAGATCTTATTGCGCTCCGGGTCATTGATTCCGTCAATGGTATAGGAGAGCATGTTCCTGTAGGTCATTACCACATTCTCATACTCATCCCGCAGTAAGCCTGAGGATGCACCTGTCAACATATCAGCCAGAATATCAAGACTTTGCTTGATTTTCCTTTCTGATAAGAGTGTGCAAATCTGTTTATGCTGTTGTATGGTTTTTTTGATTTCCATTAATTCTCCTGAAAAAACAGCCGGGTGACAAAAGTTCATCGGGCTTATATTCAAAATGGATATGCAACAATCAGGCCGATGTATTTAGCATCATTTTCCGGATTGTAAACATTTGGATTAACTTAGCGTTATATTTATAACATCAGATCGGTTGGAAATGTCTTATTATGTCTAAAACCAGTCATAGAATATTTCTTGGTGTGCTGGTTTTAATTGTATTTGGTACCCTCATATTGCTTATTTACAAGGGACTGTCATATTATAACCTCAGCCTGGATGAAAGGGTTTATAATCCTGATCACAGTTTGCTTAAACCCAGCGGTACACTTGGTCATGGATACGGAATAATTGGATCACTCTCGCTGATAATCGGAGTATTCGCATATATGGCGAGAAAAAGATACCGTTTTTTATCAAGAATAGGATTAGTGAAGCACTGGCTGGAGTTCCATATCTTTCTTTGCACCCTGGGTCCGGTACTGGTGCTCTTTCATACAGCCTATAAGTTCGGCGGATTGGTTGCCATCAGCTTCTGGAGCATGGTAGCTGTTTTTTTCAGCGGAGTAATAGGACGATTCATTTATTTACAGATACCAAGATCGATCGAAGGCCGTGAGCTGAACCTGAACGAAATAATTGGCATGAAAACCGATCTGGCAGATAATCTGAGGGCCAACTATAATCTTGACGAAAAAAGCTTTAATGTTCTGAGCGATTCTATTTCGATGAAATCTGAAATATACCATACTAACAAATTTATCCGTTATATTAAAAGGTATGCTGATGACCGTAAGTCGATTCACTCAGTAAAAAAAATTCTGAAAGAGAATCGGCTGACTTCATCAGATTATAAAAGGATAGTTGATCTTATGAAAGTCAGTTTCAGGCTGAACCGAAGGATTGAAGGGCTGGATACCATGCAGAAAATGTTCAGATACTGGCATGTGGTACACCTTCCGTTTGCAATTATTATGTTGATTATAATGCTTGTTCATGTCGGTGTAACCATCCTGTTTGGATACAAGTGGATCTTCTAAATATGGAAATGCTGATTGAGAACATCCTCATTTATTCATTCGCAGCAATCCTGTGTATTGCCGTGGTTACCATATATCTCAGGAAAAGAAACAGGGACTCCAGGAGAGTCGACGAGAAGATCAGGAAAGCAAAAGAGGAAGGACTGCACGAACCGGTTTCGCTTCATCCGCATGTTGATATGAATACCTGTATCGGGACAGGAGCCTGTGTAAAAGCATGCCCTGAAAAAGATATTCTTGGGATGCGGCATGGGAAAGCCGTAGTAATAAATGCTGCCAGGTGCATCGGTCACGGAGCTTGTTTTCATGCCTGTCCGACGGAAGCAATAACTTTAAGGATAGGAACTGAAAAGCGTGGAGTGGAGATTCCTCATATCAGCAAAACTTTCGAAACAAACGTTCATGGAATTTATATTGCGGGTGAATTAGGAGGAATGGGACTTATTAAAAATGCTGTTGAGCAGGGCAGACAGGCTGTGGAGAATCTTTCGAAAACTATCAGTAAGCATCATAAGGCAGATTGGGACCTGATAATTATCGGGGCAGGCCCGGCAGGAATAGCAGGTGCTCTTACAGCCAAAAAACACGGATTGAATTTTCTGATACTTGAACAGGATACACTTGGAGGTACCGTCTTCACCTTCCCGAGAAAAAAGATCATTATGACTTCACCAATGGATCTCCCGCTATATGGTAAAATAAGACTATTTGAAACTTCCAAATCGGAACTGCTCGATTTATGGCATTCTGTTCTTAAAAGGAATAATATTTCCATTACCGAGAATTCAAAAGTGGAATCTATAGTAGCGGAGGATGGCATCTTTAAACTGACAACACTCAGGGGAGATCAGTTCACATGCTCAAGGGTATTGATCTCAATCGGCAGAAGAGGAACTCCCCGCAAGCTTAATGTTCCGGGGGAGATGAATGAAAAGGTGGCGTACCGTCTTCTGGAACCGGAAGAGATTTCGGGTAAGCACATTATTGTAGCCGGAGGCGGAGATGCTGCAGTGGAATCAGCATTGCTTCTTGCCGATCACAACCATGTAATACTTTCCTATAGAGGTGAAGTTTTCGGTCGCATTAAACCATTGAACAGTATGGCACTGAATAAGACTGTTGCTGCCGGAAAGCTTGAGGTCATGCTTCAAACCAATATTATTTCTATTGATAATGAAACCGTTACACTGGCAGATGGCAGGAATGGAAAGAATATCACTTTACAGAATGATCATGTTTTTATTTTTGCCGGAGGTGAATTGCCGACTCAATTTCTGGAGAAGGCCGGTATCATTATAACCAGGAAATTCGGTGAGACGATTATGAAACATTAGAATAAATCAAAAATAATTAATGCCCTTTGCGATAAAATCACCTGTTTGGATTGTTATACTTAGTGTGACTTTAACATTAAACGTGAGAGGACAGATTTCTCCCGGTGACCTGTCAGATCCGCATTCACATCTGACAGGATTATCCAAATGCACGCAATGCCATGTGATGGGTAATAAGGTGCAGGATGATAAATGCCTTACCTGCCATACTGAAATAAATTCCAGGATAACCATTCAGAAGGGATATCATGCATCAGCAGATGTGAAGGGTAAAAAATGTATTGAGTGCCACAGCGAACATAACGGAAAGAACTTTCAGCTCATTCGCCTTGATCTCAAAACATTTGACCATGATCTGACGGGGTATCCATTGTCAGTTCCTCACGCTGAACAGGAGTGTCTGGAATGTCATTCAGCGAAAAACATTACTGACCCAAAGCTCAGGGCAAAGAAAAGTACATACCTTGGCGTTAATACTGAATGCCTTACCTGCCATGATGATTATCATCTCAGGACACTTTCATCTATCTGCACAAATTGCCATAACCAGAACTCATTTGTTCCCGCCACCGAATTTTCTCATGACAAAGCTAAGTTCAGGCTTGCAGGCAGGCATAAAAGTGTGGATTGCATAAAATGTCATAAGGTACAAATGACGGAGGGCAAAAAATTCCAGCAATTCCGTGGTGTTCAGTACAGCAACTGCACCAGTTGCCACAGAGATCCTCATGAGAACCAGTTTGGCCAGAACTGCCGGCAATGTCATAGTGAGGAATCATTCACTGTGGTTAAGGGTATTACCGGATTTGATCATAATAAAACCAGTTTCCCCCTGGAAGGAAAACACCTGATTGTCAACTGTAAATCGTGCCATAAGAACAGACTTACGGATCCTTTGAGGCATGACCATTGCAAAGATTGTCATACAGATTACCATAACGGACAGTTTCTGAAGGACGGTTTATCCCCGGATTGCACTGAATGTCATAGCGTTAATGGTTTTACTGCATTTTCGTTTTCAATAGAAAAACACAGCACAACCACGTTTCCGCTAAAGGGCGCTCATGTGGCAACTCCCTGTTTTGAATGTCATAAAAAGAAGGAAAAATGGAGTTTCAGGGAGATCGGAATCAACTGTAAAGATTGTCATACCGATATCCATCAACAGTTTATTCAGGCAAAATATTACCCGGATGGTGACTGCAGAGCATGTCATTCTGAGGCACGATGGGCTGAAGCTTCATATGATCATTCAAAAACAAATTTCACTTTGACCGGAACGCATATAACACAGCCATGCCGGGCCTGCCATTTTAAGGAAAACAGTGCCGGAATTGCAGTGCAGAAATTTATGGGATTGCCCCGGAATTGTTCCGCCTGTCATACCGATAATCATTTTAACCAGTTTGCGAAGAACGGGGAAACAGATTGTACTGAATGCCATTATACAGAGACATGGAAACCTGTCGGATTTGATCATAATAAAACCGCTTTTAAGCTTGACGGCGGGCATGAAAAAGTTACATGTAAAGAGTGTCATAAGAGTGAGAAGGCAGAGAACAGAACTTTTGTATTATACAAAATAAAAGATTTCAAATGCGAATCCTGTCATTTCTGATATTGCTGTTTGCACTCTTCTTTGTAAAGCAGCAGACCAAATCGCCCCATGGTCCATCTTTTAAAATTGGATGTGGTACATGTCACAGTGCAAAAGGATGGGATCTCGACGCCAGTATTTATTCCTTTGATCACAACACAACAAAACTCCCGCTGGAAGGCCAACACAAAGAGATCAGCTGCAGACTCTGCCACAAAACCCTGGTATTTACGGGTACCGCCACGGAATGCGCTGAATGTCATGCTGATATTCATCAGGCAACAACAGGTTCCGACTGCTCACGGTGTCACACGCCTTCATCATGGCTTGTCAATAATGTACATGAAATTCACAGGATGGGTCGTTTCCCATTACTGGGAGTGCACAGAACGGCTGATTGCGTTGATTGCCATAAATCAGAGAGCCTGGCCAGGTTTGATGTGTTGGGGGTGAACTGCATTGATTGTCACAGGGATGATTATAATTCAACTACATCTCCGAACCACAGGCAGGCGAACTTCTCGGAAGATT
>CAZKMH010000222.1:0-6367 GCA_964553395.1 uncultured Rikenellaceae bacterium
ATTGCATTTAAATCCCGTGTTGCCGGTTACCTGTTGCCGGGTCCCGGCTAATTTTTTAAATGCCTTGACACTTTAAATGTAACATTCATTTTTTAGATTTCAATGTTCCAGGTTTAATCTATGACCAGACTCACCCTTCCGCTCCTCCGCCCTCTTAAAAAAAAATTTGACTTTATTCTTTTCCTGTAATAATTTTAATGTCGCATATATAAACTGGCTGTTAAACAGTATGAGAACTGATATTCATGTTGGTATTTTTGATGTATTCATATTCCTTGGCATATTCCAGGGACTTCTCCTGTCATGGTTTTTTATTAAAAACGGGCTGAACAACAGGAAAGCCAATCTTTATCAGGGATTATTACTGCTTTCAATGGCACTGGCCATTTTTGAAGAATGGCTGAACAACACCGGTTATATTGTCAAAGTATTGTCGCTTACCAATTTTAGTGAACCATTGAATTTTGTTTTTGGTCCGCTGATTTTCCTTTATATCAGGAGCAGTCTTAATCCGGATGAAAGGAAAAAGGTCATGATGCATTTTATTCCCTTTTTATTCTGGATATTTTATATGGTTTTTGCATTTATCCAGTCTGACGAATTTAAGTATAACTCCTACATTGAAACAAAACACCCTGATTGGGGTTATCTCGAGGTCAGTCCGGAGATTCCGGATGATCCGGTTGGGATCCGCAGATTTGTCAATCAACTGATGGTGGTTCAGCTTATAACCTATATTTCTGTCTCAGTAATAATATTACTTGAGAAATTCAGGACGCTCAAACAATCACTCTTTAATACTGACAACGAATTATTGATTATTCTGCGCAACACTACTCTTCATTTCCTGGTTATCATTACAATCATTCTTGCAACAAAGCTATACTTCGGAATGAGGAGTGATATCGGAGGATACCTTGTGGCTACATATGTCTCCTTTATGATCTATGCGACAAGCTACCAGGTGCTTAACAGGTCCGATTTCTTTGATAAACCAGGATCAATTTTCCCGTTTCCCATATTGAAATACCGGAAATCTTCCCTATCGGATGAAGATAAAGAAGTAATTCTGGTAAAGATCAAACAGGAAATGGAGGTAAAGAGCTATTTCTCCAACAATCTGGCCTCTTTATCAGGCCTCGCCAGGCAGATAAATGAATCGTCCCACCATGTTTCACAGGTCATAAATGAGAAAATGAATAAAAACTTTTTTGAATTACTGGCATTTTACAGAGTGGAGCATGCAAAAAAGCTGATACGAGAGGATAAAAATGCAAAACTTACGGTTGAAGAGCTGGCTGAACTTGTCGGTTATAATTCCAAATCATCATTCAACAGTGCATTTAAAAAATATTCCCGGAAAACACCTTCAGAATTCAGGAGATCATTATCTGATATGTAAGCACCTCACTTTCTGAAATATACAAATTTAAAAGCTATTAACATCTGTCTTTTCCGATAGGCACGTACATCGTTCCGATAGGCTGATTCGTTCCGATCGGTAATGTGCTTTTATGTTTGCCGGAGAAATCAAACACCGGTAAACATGACATTAATTAAAGAACAGAAAAAAGAGCAAAAGAGACCTGCAATTATCTTATTAGAGGGGGCTTCTGTTCTGTTACTTCTGGCAATGTTCATACTTCCTTTCTTAAGCGTACCGGGTTATTCTGTTACCGTTAATACTTTAAGTGAGCTCGGCGCACAGTCCTCTCCCGGTTCATGGGTAATGAACTTAATATTTGCGGCTCTTGCCCTGACCTCAGTAATTTCAGGATGGGAGTGCCTCGAAGGTTTCATTTTTCACCGGATAATCCTTATACTTTTTAGTGTCTCCTTAATGCTTGCAGCTGTATTCAACCATGCTCCTGTCAGTCCTGATGTCCAGTATAATATCAGAGAAGGCGGATGGCATTCTTATTTTATCTGTACAACCTGGATTACTTTCAGCATTCTGACTTTTTCCACAAGCTTAATACTTGAGAAGCCGGCAGACAGGATTCTGTCAAATGCCGCAGGATTATCAGCCCTGCTGTTAATGCTACTGTTTTCTGAAGCTGACCGGACAGCAGGTATCTGGCAAAGACTACTGTTCATTATTTCATTCGGATGGATGATATACACTTTTAAAACCCTCCACCGGCAAAAGCTGAACTTATGACATTATGCTTAAACAAATTATTAATATCTAATTATCAGACAATTAAAATAGTATTAACCTTAAATCAAAGATTATGAAAACAAGAATTGAAAAACAAAAACTTAATGTAAACGGATTAATTTTCGTTATGATGGCAACTCTGATGTTCTCCGCGGCGGGAGCATTCGCCCAGGAAGAGTATCCCACACAGTCCCTGTTCAGTGAAGGGATTGAGGTAAGTGAACTATGGGCACCCGAAATTAAGATGAATTCTATTCAGGGTGGTATCGGAACTCTTATTGGAGGATATGGTGGTGTGCTGATAAACCGTAATTTTCTGCTGGGTATCTCCGGTGGGGTAAACCTTGGACACCCCAGGGTTAACTATGGGTATTTCGGTGGTATTGGACAGTTCATAATCAAGCCTGCAAGTCTTGTTCATGGCAGTGGTCACCTGGTTCTGGCGTACGGCACGACAAAAGATTACGAGAATCCGAAGTCGGGACTTTTTGATAATTTCTGGAATATCTCCGGTGCCCGCTTCTTTGTAATGGAGCCCGGATTGAATCTTGAATTAAATCTCAGCACAAGACTAACGTTTGTTACGGGTGTTAGTTACAGGTTTGTTACCGGCCTGGATGAAAATGATGAGAATGTCTCAATTACCCATGTCACAAATGAAGATATGAGCGGATTAAATTTTAATATCGGATTAAAATTCGTAAAGAAAACAAAAGGCAATTAATCTTTATTTTCAATATGCATTTAAAATAGCAGGCCGGGGTAATTCCGGCCTGTTATTATTTCAACTCTTTTCTCCCCCCCACCCACTCTCACTCTCTCCCCCTGTTTTTCAACTACTCCAGCAGGGCAAAGTTATCATGCATATGCTTCAGAAATCCGGCAAAATCATTCTTCCTGTCAGATTCCATCCATTCCATGGCTTCCTTTGGATGTTCATTCATTGCCCCTGTCACCAGATATGGTATATGATAACCCCAGCTGATCCCTTTCTGCAGAGGAAGAATATAGTCCTGAATAGACTGAAAGAGCGGAAGCAACCTGTATTTCGGATTTTTCAGAAAAGCAATCAATATTTCGATAGGGCAATTCCCGGCACCCCTTCCCAACCCCAACAATGTGGCATCCAGCATATTACAGCCATGAATTATCGCCGTAACCGTGTTTGAAAAGGCCAGTTGCATATTATTATGGGCATGTATACCGATTGTTTTTCCTTTTAATAATTCTTTATATTTTTTCGTTATCAGCTCAATCTGCTCGCAATACATGCTTCCGAAGCTGTCAACAACATAAAAAACCGGCACTTTTGATTTTGCCACATCCTGCAACGCTTCATCAAGTTCAGCTTCATTTACTTTCGATACGGCCATAAGGTTAATTGTAGTTTCGTAACCCTTTTCCATACAATTTTCGGCCATAAGAATTGCTTTATCCATCTGGTGAACATAGGTTGCAACCCGTATCATATCAATGACACTTTTGGATTTGGGGGGTATATCGTTGAGGTCGATTCTGCCGATGTCAACCATAACAGAGATTTTTGTTCTGGTTTTGTTTTCACCGACAATCCGTCTAACATCCTTTTCATCACAGAATTTCCAGGGACCATATTCATCCTTTGAAAAGATTTTGTCACTGCTTTTATAGCCGATCTCCATATAATCTATTCCCCCTTCAACGCAGGCGTTATAAACCGATTTCACAAAGTCGTCATCGAAATGCCATTTATTCATTAAGCCGCCATCACGGATAGTGCAATCAACTACTTTAATTTCATTTCTGTACATCGTGGTTCTGTTTTTGTTTTAGTAATACAAGCTGTTCTTTAATAAAATAATCCATCATAATCCTGTATATCTTTTCTATTACATCCGGATCGAGATTATGAATGGCTGCTATTTCCCTTCGCTGGCTTATAACTATATCATATCTTTTTTTCGCATAGACCTCATCGATGTTGCTTTTATACTTTACTATTTTTTGAATAAAAGATGATCGTTTTGCTATCAGGCCAATTATTGCATTGTCAATTTCATCAATCTCCCTTCGCACATCTTCAATGCTGTTACAATCGTGCGGTATTTTCATATGATTTTTAGATTTATTGAAACATTTTGATAATATTTGTTACAATTTTAGTCATTTTTCTTTTATTTATTCACTTTTACTCCCTTTCTTTGAAATATAGTGCTGAATAGCATCTCCCGCCCTCACCCTTTCTCCACCTCCTTCCTGCACGCCCTTGCGCCCTAGCGCCTTTGCGTCGTTTAATTTGTTTAAGGCTAATTTAGAAAAAAGAGCGGGAAAAGTGTGAAATATGTATGTTTGCAATATATAAATCCTGCATTGATGAAAACCATCCTGAAGCTGATTTTCCCCGGAATAATTATTTGCCTTGCATGGAATTATCCTTCCTATAATAATGTAAAAGACAGATCCGGTAATAAGGAATGGGTAATGAACGCAACAAAAAAGTATTCACCTGATTCCTGGGATCTGCTGATGCAATATGAAAGCCTGCCTGCAAAACAGGAAGCAGAAGCGGTAAATGGCGGTATAGCAACAACCAGAAAGTCAACCAGCACTTTTAATTACCTTAAGGGCAGAAGCAGGATTGATCTTCTCTCATCAATGGCAACCAACGTGCATGAGATTGCTCATGCATATTGCAACCAGAATAGTTTTCGTCATGCCCGTGAAAGAGGTATTAAACTTAATATTGAAAAAGCTGAAGAATTCCTTTACTATTCTCCCGCCAGATCTTTTTTCATCTCTTTTCCCCTGCAATCACTCTTCCCTTCCGGTGAACTTATTCCGGAAATTCCCCAAAACCTCCGTACGTTTCGTTTTGAACCTTATATTGACGGCAATACATCAACACAGGAAGAAGGGGTTGTGGGACTGCTTAATGAATTGCATTCCTATTATCTTGAATCAAAATATTGCTTTGAAATGCTTGAAGCTTATAAAATTGCAGAGGAATCAGAGGCTTCAGGGTTATTTGAATGGGTTTATTATTCGCAGAGCAAAATGACTGCTTTCTATGAATTCGACTTTTTTATCAGAGAGTATTTACTTCGTATGAAGAAAAAATATCCGGCTGAATATAAGGAACTACGAAACTACCGGCCCTTTATCGAAGCGTACAATACTATCCGGACGTCCTATAAAGAACTGATATACAAATACCTGCAGAAAATCAACAATGAAATGGCCAGGCTCAACTCTTCCGGGAAAGCTGAAGTCAATATGGAAAACTATGAACTGTGGGTAAGGGAAGGTAACAGTGATTCAAGCATTGGCACACCGGTGTTTTCAGCTGACAGGGAAATTCTTATGCCTGTTCTTGAGAGCAACCGTTTTAAGGAAATAGTTGTCGATTTTACGACCCTGAAAAAATAAGGAAAATGAACAATAAAATAACAATCACTCTGACAGTTTCATTGATTGCACTGATCATGGTATCCGCCTGTTCTGCCCTGGCAAAAAACAATAACAATATCATTTCAGGGAAAAACGAGGATCATCCCCGGCTTATAATAACCAGTAAGAACATAGATGATTTCGTCCTCAAATCCGGTACAACACACAGTCATCTGTATGATCTCACCATACGGCTGGCGGATGGTTTTCTGAACAGAGTGCCACCCAAACCAAAGAATGCAGGCAATACCTACCGGGAAATTGCTGAAACCATGCCATCGCTCGGACTGGCTTATCTGATGACCGGAGACAATAAATATCTGGCCGGAGCTGAAAAATGGATCACGGTCCTGCTTGATGTGACCAGCTGGAATGGAAGCCAGAATCTTGGCCGCAGTGCCTGGGTCACAGGGATCGGTCAGCTGTATGACTGGCTCTATCAGGATATGAACGCTGACCTGAAAGAAAGGATTGTTACCCGGCTTAAAAAAGAAGCGGAAATAATAAAAACTACTGCTGCAAAAACCAGGGCACTAAGCAATCACCTGATGATTGAAACATCTGCGTTAGGTACTGTCGGACTGATCCTTCCTGTGGGCGATCCCGACCGGGACTCGTTTTTAAGCCAGGCAAGCCAGTGGAGTGACTACATAATCGGGAACGCACCTCTGGATGGTTCCTGGGGAGAGGGTGTACAATACTGGCAATATGGTCTGGGCTATTTCCTGAGATTTCTTGAGGGTGCACAAACGTCAGGTTATCATGATTACTTTAAAGATT
>CAZKMH010000223.1:0-6321 GCA_964553395.1 uncultured Rikenellaceae bacterium
TTTTCATAATTTACAGCTGCTCCGATGACAATAGTATCGGGACTCTGTGAAACCGCCCTGTTCAATAATCCGGTTAAAAACAATAGTGCAATTATAGCTCTGCTTCTCATCATTCAGTCATTTGTTTAAAAAGTAAATCTAAGGCTCACATTCAGTCCTATTCCTGAATAGGCTGACATCGGGATCTTTACAGGTTCAACTTCAAGCTCAAGCTTATCGCTGACATCGTAATTAAAAAGGCTTGCATCAACATTTGCATCAAGAACCGTAAAAAGATACCAGGCAGCGAAGCCAATATACGAAAGATCCCGGTATTTTTTAAAATAATCTACCTGACGGAGCATTCTGTCCTTATACCATGAGTAGGTTTCAGGATGGAGAGCACGATCGTAATCTGCCGGATCAACATTCCTTATAATTTCAATATAGGAATCTGTTCCCGGGATATCATCTGTAAAATCCTGGTAAGCTTTCATGAATTTGATATAATTGGTGGAGTTATAGCTAAGTGCAAAAATAACTCCTCCGAAGCCGGCATAAACAAATGGAACTTTCCAGTATTTCCGGTTGTAAACCTGTCCGAGACCCGGGAATGCTACAGCAAGCATGGTGGCTCTCAGCGGTTCGGCCTTAAAAACACGTTTACCGGGTTCGGCAACCGACAAAGTATCCTGTGCAATGGTGTTTTGCTGAAAACAACAAAGCATAAAGATGATAAGCAGCGGTATTTTCCTATGCGCCTCCAAAACTATTATTACCGGAAGTACCAGTATAACGGCGCGACAAAGATAATTATTTTCAAGAGTTTAGGCGATCAAAGACTCCTAAAATGCGTTCCATCTCGTCAGGGGATTCAAAGGGTATCACTATCTTACCTTTACCCTGTTCATTTATCCGGAAATTTACGTCAACTGCAAAAATCCTGTTCAGATGTTCTGTCAGCTGGCTGAAGTCCTGGTTCAGTTTCTGTTTTCTTTCCTGCTTAAGAGGATCTTTGCTTTTAACAGATTGCAGTTGTCTGACCATCTCTTCAGCCTGGCGAACGGACAACTCTCCCTCAATGATTTTATAGTAAACCTCTATTTGTTTTTTGGGATCTTCAATATTTACTAGTGTCCGGGCATGTCCCATTGTCAGATGCTTGTTCCTGATGCCGAGCTGTATTTCGGCAGGAAGCTTAAGCAAACGTAGATAATTAGCCACTGTTGAACGTTGCTTACCCACCCTTTCGCTCAGCTCTTCCTGTGTAAGTTTGACCTCCTCGATCAGTCGCTGAAAGCTTATTGCCACCTCAATAGCATCGAGGTCCTCGCGTTGGATGTTCTCAACCAGGGCCAGTTCCAGCATTGCCTGGTCATCGGCAGTCCTTATATATGCCGGGACACGGGTCAGTCCTGCCATCCTTGCTGCCCTTAGCCTTCTCTCACCTGCAATGAGCTGGTACCTTCCACCGCCAGTCTCCCTTACAGTAAGCGGCTGAACAATTCCCAGCTTCCTGATCGAAGCTGCCAGCTCCTCCATCGCCTGCTCATCAAAGCTGGTCCTTGGCTGAAAAGGATTGCCATCAATTGAATCGACCGAAATATCCTGATTTGCTTCCACTTTCTTTTCAAGTACTTCTTTTTCAACGCCTTCAATCAATGCACCCAGACCTCTTCCCAATGCATTTTTTTTTGCCATGTTCATCTCTTTTCATGTAAATATTAAAACCTTAAACCTGGTTAACCCTCGCTTCTTCTTTTTCCATCAGCTCTTTTGCAAGATTAAGGTAATTGACGGTTCCTCTTGAATCAGCATCATACAGAATTGCCGGCTGCCCAAAGCTTGGCGCTTCAGAAAGCTTGACATTTCGCTGGATGACTGTTTTGAAGACCATCTGCTGGAAGTGCTTGTTGACCTCGTCGGCAACCTGGTTTGAGAGTCTGAGCCTGGCATCGTACATAGTAAGAAGGAATCCTTCAATCTCCAGTCCGGTGTTCAGGTTATTCTGTATGATCTTTATAGTATTGAGCAGTTTACCAAGGCCTTCCAGTGCAAAGTATTCACACTGCACAGGTATGATCACTGAATGCGCAGCAGTAAGTGCATTTACCGTCAGAAGGCCGAGAGATGGCGAACAGTCAATAAAAATATAATCATAGTTGTTCTCAAGTCCCTGCAGCACACTTTTCAGTATTTTTTCCCGCTCAGGTCTGTCAAGCATCTCAATTTCGGCTCCGACAAGGTCGATATTTGACGGTATCAGTGACAGGTTCTCGATTTCACAACTAAGTATTGCTTCCGCGGCGGATTTGCCGTCAATAAGGCAGTCATAAATTGTGGATCTCATCTGCCTGGTATCGATGCCTATCCCTGAGGTTGCGTTTGCCTGTGGATCTGCATCGACAATCAACACCTTTCTTTCAAGAGCGGCAAGGCTTGCCGCCAGGTTTATCGCAGTTGTTGTTTTGCCCACGCCACCCTTCTGATTCGCAATTGCTATTATCCTTCCCATCTGATTTTCTTAAGTAAGACACAGTTTAGTTTTGAGCTTCAAATTTACTATTAAATGCACCACTGCCTCCGGGGATTAAAGATGTAATTGTAAACATTTTTTTCGGGGTTTTCAACATTTTATTAACAGGCATGGTTAATAATCAAATTTGTAACCTATTGATTTAGTGATTTATAGTGATACTATAGTTTAATGCTATTTTAAATTTTTTTAAGAATTAGAATCATAAGTCATTGCTGCTCAATTTCCTGAATTATTTTCATCTTTACATAATTTAAAATACAGAGACGATGACAAAAATCGCACCCCGGGAAGAGTGGTTCACCATTGTCAATCCCAATGCCGGCAACGGAAAAGGAAAGAAGGACTGGGACAGGATCTCCGATCTTTTTGCCAGAGAGAGTATCCCGATCTCCATGCGATTCACTGAAAGAAAATGTCAGGCAATTGAGTTTGCCAGGGAGGCAGTTAAAGCCGGCTTCACGAAAATCATTACTGTGGGAGGCGACGGCTCGCTGAACGAAGCAATTAACGGGATCTTCACCCAGGATAAAGTCCCGCCGAATGAGATCGTCATCGGAATGATACCTGTCGGCACCGGGAATGACTGGGGCCGGATGTTCAGTATTCCTCTTGTTTATGAGGGTGCTGTGAATGTCATAAAAGAGAACAGAACAATGATGCATGATGTCGGGATTGTAAGCTATTATTCAGGAGCCCAACTGCACAGCAGGTACTTCATAAATATAGCAGGACTTGGATTTGAAGCCCTGGTAGTGAAAAAAACGAATAAGCAGAAGGATAAAGGCAGAAGCAGCAACGCTATCTATTTTTTTAACCTCCTTTCAAGTCTTATTTCATATAAAAGAACAACAGCTGATATTTTAATTGACGGTAAGAAAGTTACAAGCAGGATATTCTCAATTAATGTCGGTAATGGAAGATACTGCGGAGGCGGAATGAGACAAACTCCTGAAGCGCTTCCTGATGACGGATTACTTGATGTAACAGTGATCAGGGATATGGGCAGGATTGAAATAATCAGGAGCCTCAAATTGCTTTATGACGGGACGATCCTCAGCCATCCCAAGGTTGACGGTTACAGGTGCAGAAACCTTAAGGTAACTTCAGAAAATATTTTATTTGCGGAAGCTGATGGAGAATCGCTGGGACATACTCCGGCTGAATTCAACATTATACCAAAAGGTATAAATGTGGTCTATGGGACCAGGATCATTCCGTAACCCTTATTTCGAAGAGTTTCGGCCAGTTCTTACCTGTTACAAAGATCCTGTTCCCGTTGCTGTCGTACGCTATTCCATTGAGTACGTTTGCAGCCGTATTTGTCTCCGGGTCGTTCAGAATTCCTTTCAGATCAACATATCCTAATAGCTTTCCCGAAAGAGGATCAATCCTTGCAATAAGGTCTGATGTCCAGATATTTGCCCAGATCTCACCATTAATATATTCAAGCTCATTTAGCTGGTCCACCATCTTTTCATTATCATAGACTTCCAGCCTGGATACAACAGTAAACATCTCTGGTTCAATAATATACAGCACATTCGTTCCATCACTCATTACGATCCTGTCCCCCATCGTCGTCAGTCCCCAGCCCTCCGACTGATAATAGATCCTGTTGATCTGTTTAAAAGTGGATTTATCATAAACAAAACCGACTTTGGAGGTCCAGGTAACCTGGTATATGCGGTCTTTCCAGAGGGTAATTCCTTCCCCGAAAAGTTCAGAACTCAGGTTCAGCTGACGAATTACTTTTCCGGTTGCCAACTCTACTTCCCTTAGTGTTGATCCGGTCTCCTGCCCGGTTCCCTCATAAAGAACTCCCTTGTCATAAAATAGTCCCTGGGTGAATGCCTTGTTGTCGTGAGGATAGGAATTGACAACTCTGTAGCTATATCTTTCAGGGACAACATCCGAGAGGATGATCATGAACCGCGTAATAGTGGTCCTGATTTTCCCTCCCCTGTAAGCTGTTGCCTTCAGCGATTTTCTGCCTGTGGCAGTCGTTAATGAAGAATGAATTGCATATTCCCAGGGTGCCGATCTGAGCGTTGCAACTGTTTTGCCGTCATAAGATATCTGCACTGAATCGGGTGACGGACCGATCGTTTCTGTGGTCAGTACAATCTTTATCTGATCGCCAAGCCTGAACTCCGCGTTTTCTTCCGGAGATTTCATTCTGATCAGCCTGATATCAGCTTCCGCTGTTTCCGTGATGACAGGTTCCGCAGGTCTCTTTCCGGTTTCCACGGATCGTCCCGAGCATGAAATGATCCAGTTTAATATAAGCAGGAGTGAAAGCAGGGAAAGATATTTCATGTGATTATGTTTCATCTGGTCTGAATATCTTTGACAATAACCTTTTAAAGACATTTCTCCTTGAAGAGATTATTCGTTTTTCAGCCTCCTTAAGCTGAAGATCGAATGGGAAGATAATCTGCCAAACCTCGCTCCAGCCTGGGAATCCGCCCAGATTCTTATCATCGATGAACAGGTCAGCATCGATCTTCCTGCTAACTGTATCATCCTGTATCTCTTCGGGATAATTCTTATTAACAGCATAGAATTCAATGCCATTCTGCCTGCAGTACTCAACTGCCTCATCCAGTTCCTTCCCTGTTCTGAATGTCCACAGGATCAGCCTTGCACCCTTCTTTTCAAGCTCTTTCAGCGTCCGGAAAGCGAATAGCTTCTCCTTTCCTATCTTAGGGTATTCATGCTCGACAATGGTACCATCAAAATCAACTGCAATCTTAATGTTATTAATATCAATCATCATAATCCTTTCTGTGGTGCCAAATTTAACCAAATTGGCATTATTACTGAAATTTATCTTAATTTTAACTCCCTCAGGAAATCAAATAAAGGAATGAAACATATCCCCAATTTCATTACCTCTCTGAACCTTGCTTCAGGTTTTATTGCAATAATATTCACGATTAACAATGATCTTGTTACAGCTTCATGGTTTATTCTTGCAGCAATGATCTTTGATTTCCTGGACGGTTTTTCGGCAAGATTACTGAATTCCTATTCTGATATCGGAAAGGAGCTCGATTCTCTCGCAGATGTTGTAAGCTTCGGGGTTGCACCGGCTGTAATTATTTATCAGCTTATCAGCAGATCACTCTCCCCATCAACACCACTTTTCACTGACGGACTGGTTATCAAATCGCTAATACTTCAGCTATCTCCAGTCATAATGCCTGTGTGCGCAGCTTTACGTCTTGCAATATTCAACACCGACGACACCCAGACCAAATCATTCAAAGGATTGCCCACTCCTGCAAATGCGCTGGCGGTTATCTCGATTGTGATTGCAGAACATTACTCAGATCCCGGGATTCTGACCTCGTTCATGGATTCCATTACCATTATGCTGGCCTTCACGCTGGTACTCTCACTGCTTATGGTAAGCCGGATCCCCATGCTGTCATTGAAGATGTCACACTTCAGGATCAGAGAGAATGAAGGAAGGTACATTTTACTGCTGATGGTTGTAATTGCCCTGCTCCTGAAAGGGTTTAATGCAGCTCCCCTGATAATACCCTTTTACATAGTTGCATCTCTTATCTCGCTCCTGTTTAAATAAGCTAAATAAAATTCGCCCATCACCCGGATTGGCTTTCCTTCGTTTATTCCGGATTTTCAGGGTATTTCTTTTCATAAAAAGCAAGTGCGTACTTTATTATAAACCAGCTGATAATAATGAGAGCGGGCCATATCAGGTACTGAAGAATTGCATTTATATACATCGATCAGATAATTTCAATTAAACTACAAATATTATGCACAGGGTGTGCGGC
>CAZKMH010000224.1:0-6310 GCA_964553395.1 uncultured Rikenellaceae bacterium
AATGTAATTTTGTGAAACTGGATTTATTCATGATTACCGATAGTCATAATTAATTTTATCCTGATTTTGTGAATCGTAAAATGAACAAAATCTGTAATTTTGTTGTCAGTCTTTTAAACGTCAAAAAATGGAAAAAATTCTTCTAAAAACTTTAGGCCTTGCATTAGCCGTTTCATTTTTTTCTGAGATCTCCTGTGCAGTAAAACCAGCCGACACCAAAAATACAGATATGAAAAATTTGAAAACGAATGAATTCCCGGCTCTGCCTTATGCATATGATGCGCTTGAGCCATACATCGATGCCAGAACTGTGGAGATCCATTATGACAGGCACCACAGGGCATATTTTACGAATTTTGTAAATGCCATTAAAGGCACTCCATTTGAAAACTCTTCCATTGAAAAGATCTTTGCTGAAGTTTCCGGGGCAGGAGATGCTGTCAGAAACAACGGAGGCGGTTTCTTTAATCATGTTTTTTACTGGGAAGGTCTTGGCAAAGGATCTGCAAAGCCATCTGCAGAACTGGCAGCAGCAATTACAAAAGCCTTTGGTTCGTTCGATAAGTTTAAAGAGATATTAAGCAACTCAGCCAAAACCCGTTTTGGCAGCGGCTGGGGCTGGCTTTATATGACACCCGACAAGAACCTGGCAGTAGCAAGCACACCAAATCAGGATAATCCGCTTATGGATATTTCGCCGGTGAGGGGTATCCCGCTTTTAACAATTGACGTATGGGAGCATGCCTATTATCTTAAATACCAGAATAAAAGGGCCGATTACGTCGATGCAATCTGGAATGTTGTAAACTGGGATGTGGTGAACAGCCGGTACCGGGAAGCAATAAAATAATCGGAATATTATTTTTGGATGTGTAGGGGCGTTGCATGCAACGCCCCTTCTTGTTATAATATAGAAATATTAATCATGTATACAGATACCGTTTGATTTTCAGCGTTGCAGTCTTCTGGAAAGGAGAAGGCTGAACAATGACCTTGTTGATCTGGCAGAATTTGCTGACATTCGAATTAACATACTCTTTCAGCTCTGCAATTAGCTCCTGATTCCTCTCTTCCAGTTCATCGGCTTTATCTGCCATGTCCTGTTTCAGCGTCTGATATTTCTTTTCAAGCTCCTCCATATTGAGGTGTACCAGTGCAACCAGTTTACCCTTCTGCTCGACAACGAGTGATTCGACAACAAAACGGAAATTATTGATAACTGATTCGATCTCTTCGGGGTAAATGTTCTCTCCGCTGGCACCGACTATCATATTTTTAAGACGTCCTTTGATGAACAGATTATTGTTCTTATCAAACACACCAAGATCACCTGTCTTGAACCAGCCGTCGGGTGTAAGAACTTCCGCTGTCATTTCCGGTTCTTTGTAATATCCTTTCATGACATTCGGACCTCTTGCCCAGATTTCACCTTCACCTGTTTTCGGATCAGGATTATTGATCTTAAGTTCAACACCTTCAATTGCAGGACCTGTTGAATCATAAACTGTATTTTGAGGATTTGCTCCGGCCAGGAGAGGGGAAGTTTCGGTAAGTCCGTAACCTATGGCATACGGGAATTTCGCTTCAAGAAGGAACCTTTCAACAGTTTTATTCAGCTTTGAACCGCCAATACCAAAGAATTTAAGCTCTCCTCCAAATGTTTTATACAGTTTCTTTCCTGCAATTTTATGCAGTTGTTTCCTGATGACCGGGACTTTATACAGGAGTTTTACGATCAGCTTGTCAGTAAATGCCGGACGTATTTTATTGAAATAAACTTTTTCAATGATAAGCGGAACAGTAAGCATTATTGTTGGTCTTACAATTTCAAGAGCCGGAAGTAAAACGGGCGGAGTTGGTGGTTTTCTCAGGTAATAAACACAGGCGCCACATAATAATGGCAGGATAAGCCCCAGGGTATTTTCATATGTATGCGATAAGGGAAGCACCGAAAGGAATCTGTCATTTTCATCGAGGGGCTGTATCCTTTTACCTTTTAGTGCATTGAATGTTATATTCCTGTGAGTCAGCATTACACCTTTTGAGCGCCCCGTGGTACCGGAAGTATATATAATTGATGCAATATCCTCCTCGCCTGGTTCATAATTAAGCGCGGGTTTGGCACCCGGATTTAATTTCAGGGGGCCCATTACCGAAAAGATCACCGAAAAATCTTCAATTATAATACCTGTTTCCAGAGATTCGGGTTTTTTCCCTTCGATCCTGGAAAGAAGTCCTGTTGATATAAAAATTGCTTTTGCTCCTGAATGTTCAAGAACATTTGCAACTTCCGTGACTGAAAAATCAGGGAGTATGGGTACCACAACTGCTCCCATGAATGTGATGGAGAAGTTAGCAATTGGCCAGTTTGGCATGTTCGTACTCAGGAGTGCCACTCTGTCACCGGGAACAACACCGGCTGATTCAAGCAATGCCGAAAGTGCCTGAATTGTTTGATAAGCTTCTTCAAAACTGATGGTAGTTTCTCCGGCAAATCCATAAGCCGGAGCTTTGCCTGTTTTTCTCAGGGTCTCTGCGAAAATTGAGGGCAGGGTAAGTTTAATTCCAGCATCTTCCATAAAAATAGAAATAAAAAGTGAACAAAGTTAAACAATTATTGATTTCCAATGTATTAACAATTGTTAATATATAAAGTTGAAAGTAAAGCTTCGTTTGAAGCAGCCCGATTGTCCGGAAGAATAACTAATTTTGATAGTTAATTGACACTTAGACCTATGGATGCAGTTATCAGGGTAACCACCGAATTCACATTTGAGATGGCGCATGTTCTGAAAGATTATGACGGACCATGCAGGAATGTTCATGGCCATTCGTACAGGTTATTCGTTACTGTGTCGGGAGTGCCTGTCAGTGAACAGGGAAATCCCAAAAGAGGCATGGTGATCGATTTCAAGGATCTGAAAGATATGGTTCTGAAAAAAATCATTGACAAATTCGATCATTCTGTTGTAATCAGTAATGATTTTGACAGCGAAAAAACCAGGATTTTATCAATGACTTTCGGAAATACCGTTATTGTTGATTACCAGCCGACTTGTGAAAACCTTGTGGCCGGTTTTGCCCGGATACTTAAAAATGAAATGCCCGAGGGTGTGCATCTTCACAGCCTTAAGCTTCACGAGACTGCCAGGTCGTTCGCGGAGTGGGTGGCAACTGATAACGAATAATTGAGATATGGAGGATAACCAGACAAAAAAACTGTTCTTGCTGGATGCATATGCATTGATATTCAGATCATATTATGCATTTATCAAGAATCCAAGGGTCACATCAAAAGGGCTCAATACCTCGGCGGTATTCGGATTTCTTCTGACCCTTGATGAGGTTTTGCAGAAGCAGAAACCTTCACACATTGCAGTGGTATTCGATACACCTGCACCAACTTTCAGGCATAAAATGTTCAGCGCTTATAAAGCTACCCGGGACGAGACTCCCGAAGATATTAAAACTGCAGTTCCCTATATCAAGAGACTTATTGAGGCATATAACATTCCGGTAATTGAGTATCCGGGATTTGAAGCAGACGATATAATCGGAACTCTTGCAAAGAAAGCTTCAACAAAGGGATTCACAACCTATATGATGACTCCTGACAAGGATTATGCCCAGCTTGTCGGTGATAATATTTTCATGTTCAAACCCTCCAGAAGCGGCAATGAATCGGTGCAGTGGGGTGTTGAGGATGTAAAACGGGAATTCTCAGTGCAGAATCCGGAACAGGTGATTGATATTCTTGCACTTATGGGAGATACTTCGGATAACATTCCTGGGGCGCCGGGAGTCGGTCCCAAAACAGCCATGAAGCTCATTTCAGAATTTGGTTCTGTTGAGGAGCTGTTTAAAAATACGGATAAGCTGAAAGGGAAGCTTAAAGAGACGATTGAAACCTTCAGGGAGCAGATCGGGCTCTCCAAAAAGCTTGCAACAATAGCCCTTGATGTGCCGGTGGAGTTGAAGGAGAGCGAATTAACAACAAATGTCCCGGATGTCACAAGACTCAGAGCCCTCTTTGATGAACTTGAATTCAGGACGGTTGCTGCAAGGATCCTCAACGTAATTGAGAGTAAAGGAAAGGCGATTGTAACAGATACGCAGGAGGAACAGGCATCAGATGAACCTGAACCTAAACTTTTTTCCGTGCCGGCTGAATCCACCCAGGGTTCCCTCTTTTCAGGTGATGAGGAAAGCTTGCCCGTAGCACCGAAATTCAACATCAGTAATGTTGAACATGATTACAGACTGATAGAGGATGAAGCTGAACTTAAAAACGTTATCGGACTTGCTCTCAAACAGAAGGAAATCTGTTTTGATACGGAAACAACAAGCATTGATGCTCTTGATTCAGAAATAGTTGCACTTTCACTTTCATGGGAAAAAGGCAAAGGATATCTTGTTCATTTTCCGGAATCAGAACAGAAGACACAGGCTCTTCTCGAGATCGTGAGCCCGCTGTTTGAAAACCAGGATATCGTGAAGATAGGGCAGAATTGCAAATTTGATATCCAGGTACTTGCAAATTACGGAATTAAAGTCAGGGGGCCACTTTTCGATACAATGATCGCCCATTATCTTCTTGAACCGGATATGCGGCATAACATGAATTACCTCTCGGAAATATACCTGTCGTACGATCCGATCCATATTGAATCGCTGATAGGCGAAAAAGGAGCATCGCAGAAGAACATGCGGTCGGTGCCTGCCGATAAGCTCAGGGAATATGCCGTTGAAGATGCAGATGTAACTCTGCAGCTTAAGAATATTTTTGAACCAAAAATAAAGGCTCAGGGCCTGGTAACCCTGGCTGATACAATTGAAATGCCACTGATATATGTTCTTGCCGAAATTGAACGAAACGGTGTTATTCTTGATGAGGAGGAACTAAAATCAATCACTGTGGGATTGAGGGAGGACATTATAACTCTCGAAAAGGAGATTTATGAGCTGGCTGGACTGGAATTCAATATTTCATCACCGAAACAGCTCGGAGATATTCTTTTTATCAGACTCAAACTGGATGAAAAAGCCAGAGTGACCAAGACTAAGCAGTTTGTTACCAGCGAGGAGATCCTGCAACGGCTTGCGCACAAACATCCTGTTGTCAATAAGGTTTTGGAATACAGAGGCTTAAGAAAGCTCCTTTCAACATATGTAGAAGCTCTTCCACAACTCATTAACCAGAAAACCGGCAGGATACACACCTCATATAACCAGGCGGTTGCCGCTACCGGCAGGTTAAGTTCGAATAATCCCAACCTTCAGAATATCCCTGTAAAGGATGAAAGGGGACGGGAAATAAGAAAAGCGTTCGTACCGGCTGAAGGGTGTATATTTTTCTCTGCTGACTATTCTCAGATTGAACTCAGACTTATAGCTCATCTCAGCAGGGATAAAAGCATGATTGCCGATTTCCTTTCCGGAAATGATATTCATGCGGCTACGGCATCAAAAATATTTAAAGTAGATATTAAGGATGTCACCAGGGAGATGCGAAGCCGGGCCAAAACTGCAAATTTCGGCATCATTTACGGCATTTCTTCATTCGGATTGTCCGAAAGGCTGACGATAAGCAGAAAAGATGCAAAAGATCTGATTGACGGATATTTCGCCTCTTATCCCGGTGTCAGGGAATATATGGATGAAAGTATCCGCAAAGCAAGGGAAAGAGGATATGTTACAACAATGTTCGGCCGCAGAAGATACCTGCGTGATATACATTCACGAAACCAGGTTGTAAGAGGAAATGCCGAAAGGAATGCCATAAATGCACCCTTACAGGGATCTGCCGCTGATATCATCAAGATAGCAATGGTAAGGATACATGAAAAGCTGAAAAAGGAGAAATACAAATCAAAGATGATCCTCCAGGTGCATGACGAACTTATTTTTGAGGTCCCTGAAAGGGAGCTTGAAAAGCTTAAGGAGATGGTTTTATTTGAAATGTCGAATGCAACGAAGCTTGACCTGCCACTGAAAGTAGACTGGGGTACGGGAAAGAATTGGCTGGAAGCTCACTGACCCCCTGCCTCGCTAAGGCGAGGCATCCCCCTAAAGGGGGACTAAATCTGTGTATATCAGAAATATAAATATATATCAGGAATTTAGGCCCCCTTCAGGGGGCAGTCCCGCAGAGCGGGACGGGGGTATTTTAGTAAAATGATAAATTAATTCTATGAACATTCAAGTCCTTTTTTTCGGTGTTCTTGCCGAGGTCACAATGACCGGATTCAAACACTATCATGGTGTAATGTCCTTTGGTGATCTGAGACTGAGAATTGAAGATGATTTTCCT
>CAZKMH010000225.1:0-6267 GCA_964553395.1 uncultured Rikenellaceae bacterium
CCCGCCCCCGACCCTTCCTGAGAGGGGAGTTAAAGGTGTCACCCACTCTCCCACTCTCCCTTTCTCCCTCTCCCCTTTTCTCTCCCTCCTTCTCCCGCCATTGCGCCGTTGCACCTTTGCGCCATTATGCCAGTTTCTTGTATTTAATTCTTACCGGAGTCGTATCTGCGACTCTTTTCTTATAATTCTCCTCATAATCAGAGTAGTTTCCCTCGAACCATATAACCTTCGAGTCACCTTCAAAGGCGAGCATATGGGTTGTCACACGGTCGAGGAACCACCTGTCGTGTGATATTATTACAGCACATCCGGCGAAATTCTCAAGACCCTCTTCCAGCGCCCGTAATGTATTTACATCTATATCGTTCGTAGGTTCGTCGAGCAGCAGGACATTCGCTCCCGATTTAAGGGTAAGGGCAAGATGAAGCCGGTTCCTTTCACCGCCTGAGAGCATTCCGCACTTCTTTTCCTGGTCGGCTCCGGTAAAGTTGAACCGTGCAACATATGCTCTGGCATTTACAAGTCTGGTCCCCACCATTACTTCATTCTGCCCACCGGAAATAACCTCATAAACGGTTTTCGCGGGGTCGATAGCTGCATGAGCCTGATCAACATATCCGAGAGTGACTGTTTTCCCTACTTCAAATGTGCCTTTAGTTGCGCTCTCCAGTCCCATAATCATCCTGAACAGTGTTGTTTTTCCTGCACCGTTAGGGCCGATAACTCCAACAATGCCATTCGGGGGAAGGTTGAAATCGAGATCCTCGAACAGGAGTTTGTCGCCGAATGATTTTGCTACATGTGATGCCTTTATCACCTTATCGCCGAGTCTTGGTCCATTGGGTATGAAGATCTCCAGTTTCTCTTCTTTCTGTTTTACATCCTGGTTAAGAAGGTTCTCATAGGCACCCAGTCTTGCTTTTGATTTTGCATGGCGTGCTTTTGGGGACATTCTTACCCATTCGAGTTCTCTTTCGAGTATCTTCCTTCTTCTTATGTTTCCTTTCTCCTCAACTTCCAGCCGTTTTGCTTTCTGTTCGAGCCACGAGGAGTAATTTCCCTTCCATGGGATCCCTTCACCCCTGTCGAGCTCGAGGATCCATCCGGCAACATTGTCAAGAAAATACCTGTCGTGTGTTATGCAGATAACTGTGCCCTTGTATTGTTTCAGAGTTGTTTCGAGCCATTGAACCGATTCGGCATCAAGGTGGTTGGTCGGCTCATCAAGGAGAAGCACGTCGGGTTGTTGCAGTAACAGGCGGCACAATGCAACCCTTCTGCGCTCCCCACCTGACAGGATATTCACCTTTACATCGCTGTCGGGGCATCTTAGTGCATCCATGGCTCTATCAATCCTGTGTTCAATGTTCCATCCGTCATGGTATTCAATTTTCTCCTGCAACGCAGCCTGCCTGTCCATCAGCTGCTGCATCTTATCCGGATTTTCAAAAACTTTCGGATCGCCGAAGCTGTCGTTTATTTTTTCGAATTCCTTTATTATTTCCATGACCTCTTTGACACCCTCCTCCACTATCTCCCTTACAGTACGGCTTTCATTTAGCAGAGGATCCTGCGGAAGGTGACCCACAGAGTAGCCCGGAAGAAAAGTAACCTCGCCCTGGTACTCTCTCTCCTTCCCTGCTATAATCCTGAGGAGAGTTGATTTTCCGGCTCCGTTAAGCCCGATGATACCGATCTTTGCTCCCAGGAAAAAGGATAGTGAAATATCTTTAAGGACCTGGCGATGAGGTGGATAGGATTTCCCAACCCGGTGCATCGAGAATATTATTTTGTTGTCTTCTGCCATTGGATCATATTTTCGGTCAAATTAAATAAAAAAAAGGCATTGCATGCAATGCCCTTTCATCCAAACCTAAAACAAAATCTTATATACTCAACCTTTACTTCTGGAAAAGTTTTACTGTTTCATCCTGCAGCAGGACCCATAGTGAATAAACTCCCTTGAGGGTACCGATTGGGATATTGAGACAGCCCAGGGCTGCAACGACAATTATAAGGTATCGTGCCCACGGCTGCAGGCTGATCAATCCGATCCCCCCGATAAGTCCGAGTGTTGAAAGAAATCCAACAAGTAACGGGAGGCTGACAGAAAGGAAATTGAGAATCATTGTTGGTATCTCATCACCGCCAACCATTCCTTTGGCAAATTTAAGGCCGACAAAAATTGCCGCTGCCATTATCAGGCCAAGGAATCCGAAGCCGATATGTATTGCTCCGACCACAATGACATGTTTTTTCATTCTTGATTCTTCCATGGTATTATTCTTTATCCGATTAATAATTTATTTTCATTCCTGATCAAATGACTCACAATTTATCTGTTCGATGCATCGTTTACCCGATAAAAGTCAATAATTGCAACCTTTTTGTTCTGTTTTAGTTCTATTTTTGATGTGTATTAAAATTATGATCCTAATAACCCATATATGAAAAGAAATATTCTGTATGCTGCTGCATTTGTATTTCTGGCCTGGGCCGCAACATCCTGTGAAGGTCTTGAGCAGTGTAAATTCTGCAAATTAGTCTCAACGGATTCATCGAACGGGGAGGTTATCGAGGGCTTCGAAACTGAATATTGCGGAGCCAAACTGATAACTATTGAAGCAGTCGGTCCCAAAACAGTGGGGACTATTACAACAGTATACGTCTGCCGCTAATATCTTACCCCGATAAAAGTGACGTCGTCGAGCTGAGGATTATTACCCCGCCACTCTTCAAAGATTTCATTCAGCCTTTCACCCTGTTTCAGCATTGGCAGTGCCGATAATGCCACAAGAGTTTCTTTCAGCTTCACCGACATGAGTGTCACCCCGAGCATGCTCATGAATGCTCCGGGAACTCCGTGACCGGTGCAGTCGGCGGATATTATCACCTGGCTGTTCACCCTGGAACTGACCCAGTAGAAATCACCGCTGACTATCGCAAGAGGCTTGTAAAGAACAAAATGTTCAAGTCTGTCACTGAAAAGCTCAAGTGATGGCATAAGGGCGGTTTGTATTCTCCTTGCATATTCGATACTGTCGGTGATATGCTTCTTCTGATAGGCGATCTGGTCTCTCTGCGCTGCAGCAAGGTCCCTTTGTATTGCTATCTCATCCTTCTGAATCGAGATTGTCCGGTTCTTTTCCTCAAGTTTAATGTTTGCCTCCCTCTTGATCCTGTAGATTCTGTAAATATAATACCCCAGTATACTGACAAACAGAAGTGCAACCAGGACAAAGCCAAGGATCAGCTTCTGTTTTTCAATTGCTTCAAGCTGCATTTTAATTTTATCTTCCTGTTCCGAGATCATCTGCATCTGATCATCTATCCTGGCAATCTGAAGGGTTATTTTATCCTTTTGTTTTTCAAGGGTATCCTTTTGTATCTGAACCTCCTGCTGTTGTTCTGTTATTACCTTTTTTTGTGAGGAGATCTCACCCTGCTGCCGGCTGATCTGTCTGAACTGATTTACAAGAACCATCTGCTTTTCTATGAGTACCTGCTCCTTTGCATATATCTCTCTGTTGATACTGTCAAGGAGGGCTCTCTGCTTGAGGATCTCCTGCTTTTGAGCTTCAATAATCCCGACCTGCTGTCTGATGGTCTCTTTCTGAACTTCGATCTCTTTGCTTGCAATATCAAACAGATTTTCCCAATCCTCTTTTGTCTTGATTGCCGTAAACAGTATCTCCTGAGGAACCGACATCTTCGCATTTTCAATCAGTTCTTCGTTTATATTGTATCTGGGTTTTCCATTTACTACAATGAAATTGATCATCGATTCCCTGAATTCGTACCCTTCCGTTATCAGCATTGTCTGGTGACCTGAAATCTTATCCTTAACCCTGCCAAGGTCATGCCCTGTATTTTTGTTAAGATACAGGACCTGAGTGTGTGTTACGCTCTCTATGTTTTTGAATCCGACAATTATTACGGGTTTTTCCTGGATCGATTTTCTGGTTTTTGCAAGGTTGCCTAATTCGTAAATCAGATCATAATCCCCAAGGAGAACTCCAATCTTAAAGTTTGACGAATCATAGAAGGCGGAGCCGTAGTCAATATACCGTGAAAGGTCAAAAATGTACAGGGCTCTTGTGGCATTATCGAATCCATCCTGGCCGAGGAGACCGGTAAATGGCAGGATCAGACTGATGGTGATTATTGTTTTTCTAATTAAACAAAAATGTTTAATCATTACTTTACAAGATAGTTTTGTTAATACGAAATTGTGTAAATTTATCCAGTAAAACAAATTAACAGCCCTCTGAAACCTGATCCTGTTAATCCGGTGTTGAAAAAATGTTAATAAATGCGCTTTTTACCGGGCAAGGGCTCATTTACTTATCGTATTTTTATGATATATTAAACAATCCCTAAAATGTCTCTGACCACCAGCGCATTACATCTTGAAAATAAAAGAATAGTGATAGTGGAGGACGACCTGCCATCCATCAGGTATTATGAAACCCTCCTTAAAACTACAGGCGCCGATGTCAAAATTTTCCATAACGGAAAAGAATTCATTGATTTCATAGGTCAGAATAATGAGAAGATCCATCTTGTCATTATGGATTTTCTTATCCCGCTGACAAATGGTATTGATTGCATCCGGATTTTCCGTAAAGACAGAAAGAGTGCCCCTGTTCTTATGATTACAGCTTATTCTTCGGAACAGAGCAAGACCGAAGCATATCTCGCTGGTTGCAATGAATACATTCTGAAACCTGTTTATCCCGACAAGGTATTCATGCTCCTGGAGAAGTACCTCATGCAGGAGGTCTTCCCGTCTGTCCTTGATTGAGCGTTCTGTTTAATTACCTTTAGCAGGCATCTGCATTCCCACAAATGCTGAATAATAATCCCTGAGTTTACCGTTTATTTCATCTGCAAACCCTTTTTGTCCGGCTCCCTCACATGCATATGCAATCCTCGGTAAAGAGTGCTGCATCGCTGTCTGGATCTCATAGAATGCTGAATTCACAATATATGGACTTTGTCGCAGGTAATAATCGAGCTGTTCATAATTATACCTGCAGAAATCGTTAGCCAGGCTGATCGCTTTTTCATCTCCGCCTGCCGTAAAGAAACCTTCAATAAGATCAACGAAATAGGGATCATACGGGATATTGCTCAATGGAAGCTTTTCCAGACAATCGTTGAGAACTTCAAGAGCTTTTTCGTTCTTACCCTCGCCTGCAAGCGCTTTTGCAAGCTTTGCATAAATAAGGCGCGATTTGATAACCGTCAATGTACGCCTGTGATTGTAATCGATATAAACACCTTTCTCTGCGGCACCTTCCCACACAAATTTTTTCATAGTATTTTCATACAGAATATCCGTTTCGATGCGTCCGTAATCAGCCCAGTTTTTATTTTCTGATCTTAACGGAACAAGACGGTAAGCCAGACCCTCAAGCTGGAAATACCCTTCCAGGCCCAGGGCATCACTGTGGTATCCTGTAACATAATAAATTGGGCGTTCCCAGTTATTATGGGCGAGAATATCAAGAACTATAAGCTGACTTTTAAGGATGGAATTCCCCTTGAGAGTTATATCTATGTAGGGTACTATTTTAGCTGAATCTTCGGGACTTACCGTCCCCGATGCTATCACCTTCTGTTTATCAACCGGAATGCGGATGGTTCTTGTGGGAATTATATCAAGTATTTCCGTAGCTGAAACCTTCACTTTGGTTGCAGGATTGGAACTGTTCACATAGTCGATTATCGTTGAAATATCGACAGGTTCTTTTACCTTCTCGATTATGAACACCTGATTGTTTATCCCGTCATAATATTTCTGAACCGGTAATGTAACCGGAAGCGGATCAGACTCATACACCTGACGTTTCATCTGGTCAATATACCAGTCGGTATTCAGAAGCATAAGGTTGCAAACCCTGATGTCAGTTCTTTTTCCTTCAACTTCCTGAGCATACCACAAAGGGAATGTATCATTATCACCGTTCGTGAACAGGATTGCACCGGGTGCGCATGATTCCAGGTAATTGAAAGCAACATCCCGTCCGAGGTAACGACCCGATCTGTCATGATCATCCCAGTTTTCTGTTGCCATTACTACCGGAACAGCCAGCAAACACAACAATCCCGCCAGAGGTGCTGCAATATTTTCCTTAACAATTTTACTGATGCCTTCGAACAATGCAAGCACACCCAGCCCTATCCAGACCGAGTAAAAGTAGAATGATACAACATATGCATAATCCCTTTCCATTGACTAGTTCAGATAGTGGTTCATGTAGA
>CAZKMH010000226.1:0-6264 GCA_964553395.1 uncultured Rikenellaceae bacterium
TCGGAAGCAAGAATGCTTCTGACTTCGGACTTCGGTCTTCGGACTTCTGACTTCGGACTATCTTTCCAGGTTCTGCAGGCTGAAGAATGAATCGTCTACCTTAACCTGTTCATTTATATTGGTGAAAATGATCTCGGATTTTCTGTCAGTAATAAGGTTACTCGCGATCATATTCTTAATCATGTATTTCCCATCCTGAAGGGGAAAAATACTCTTTATTACAATCGTTTTAAAGAGTTCATTATCAAAGTTATAGAACTCCATTTTCTGAACCTGGTATTTATCCTTACTGATATAACTGACTTTCCTTGAATACCCGTATTCATCTGCAATATCCTCATTCTGCGGGGTGCTTTCAATGATCCACTGACTGACGGAACCCGACTTGCCGGAATGCTTATTTATAAAGTCTGAGAAGGAGGGTGAGCTCATGTCGGCGTTCGAAAATTCAGAGCTCATAAAGCTTTTCCCTTTTTCTGATGATACTATCCGGCGTGTTTTTTTCAATGCGGGAAGATATATCCACATCTCATCAGCTTTATTTCTATTGTCGACTACCAGCATTGAAGTGCCCCTTATATCGGACGGCTCAATAAACCTGATGAACCTCTTTTCCAGCCCGTCCGGAAAGCTCTTGGTGGTCATCGATATCGTCCTGTTTCGGATTGCTCCGTTCTTCTCTGTTATCGACAGATTGATGGTTGCACACATTGATTCAATGAGGCTCAGATCACGGCTTTTGCTCATAATCTGCCCTGCATCCGGTTGCTGCGCTGATGCCTGCAAAAGCGGTAAAAGCAGCAACATTACCATAACGTTTTTCCTTTGCATATCTTACGATTTTAGAAATACTCATTTTTTTTCTGACGAATCCCGGCCTGAATTTCATAATTATGGCCGGTATCAAAACTATAGCGCCAAGAAGGCATGAACTTATTGATATTATAACAAGGTAACCAAAGAACCTTATTGATGTGAATCCTGAGAACATCAAAACTGCAAATCCTGACATTACACTGAATGCATTGATAATGATGCTCCGGCCAATTGTCCTCATTGAAGTTCTGGTTGAATCCTCATATGATAAACCTTTGTTAATCTGAATATTAAAACACCAGATATATTGTATTGTAAAATCAACACCTACTCCGATCATGATAGACGATAACAGAGCTGTAGCTGCATCAAGAGCTATCCCTGAAAATCCCATGAATCCGAATAATATTAAAATTGAGATAGCAAGCGGGATCGTACCGACAAGACCACCTCTGAATGATCTGAAGATGAGCGCCAGAAGGAAGTAAACAGCCACAAGAGCTAACAAAAGGGAGGATACCTGGCCCTTGATTATCGATGAAGCAAAATCGGACATAATTATTGCATAGCCACCTGTAGTTACTGTTGCCGGGAACCCTCGTGTTATCTCATTTATCTTTTCTTTTACACTTTTTATTACGTGGCTTTCAGGTTTTGAGAGGCGTACAAGGATATGGGCCCTGGTATTATCAAGGTTCATTAGCTGGCTGAAATCATCCGGATTGCCGCTCATATTATAAAGTTCAAACATTTGGGCGATTCCCTCACTTGTATTAGGGATCTGGTCATAATCACCTTCACCTGGACTGAAGATAGCCTTACTCATCTCCCTAACTGCCTGTGATATAGAAAATACATTCCCAACACCATCCAGATTCTCAAGCCTGAGGGTCAGATCATCAATTCCCGCCATTAAAGCCGGATCTTTAATATCACCTTCAATCATTACCGAGACAGTTTGCGATCCGCCGAATTTTTTATTGATAATATCCGATGCGATTCTTAACGGATTGTTCTTTGGGAAGAATTTTTCCTGGTTGGTTTCAATCCTCAAAAGCATGATCCCCGATGCAAGCAGCAGGGTAAACATTATGCAAGCGATAATTATCCGCCCTGGATAGTTGATAATTGTTTCAGAAAGCCTGCCGAGAAATCTATCAAAAAAAGCTGTTCTGACCTTTTCCGGCTTGAAGCTTTTTATACGTTTTCCCTGCAGAAAAATAAGGGCAGGAATATACGTGAGGCTCATTATCAATGCCGCTGATACTCCCACACCTGCCAGTATCCCGACCTGCTTTGCAGGGATAATTGAGTGTGTAAGCAATCCTGTAATTCCTGCAATTGTTGTAAGCCCGCTGTACAGGATCGGCATTTTAAGTGATCCCATAAGTTCTTTCAGGATGTCGGAAACAGATCTGCAATCCTCTTTCTTTTTTAGATCCTGGAACCTGGCTACGAGGTAGATACCGTAATTATTTGCGACTGCAACCAGGATTACAGGGACAAGGAGGCTTATTATTGACAATTTCCAGCCAAGCAAAGGAACCATTCCCATGCAAATTGCCATTGAAAGCAGTATGACGCTGAATGGCATCAGAATTGATCTCCATTCTCCAAGGGTCAGCTTAAGAACAAGAAGCATGAGGATCAATGCAAGCGGGATCAGTATAACTGCATCCCGTCGTACATCCTTCATTATGTGCTGCCGTATAAACGGTAATCCGCCAGTCAATACCTGAGAATCCCCCGGATTTTCCATGATAATTGTATCGATTTTCTGCAGTGTAATACTCTCTGTTTCAGCATTATTTATGGTTGCTGAGATAGATGCCGAGGTCAAGTCTGACGAGAATACAATATCACGGGCGAACCTGTTGCTGAGTATATCATTTTTAAGTGCCAGAAGTTCTGCAGAATCGGAAGGGATTTTCCTTATCAGAGGATCGGCAGTCATCATCCCTTCGGTGCTTGTAATGGTCCGTACTGTGTAAGGGGAGATCCGGCTGGTGACTCCCGTAAGCTTCGAAATATCCCGGTCTGCTTCTTTTATCCGGATCAGATTGTCATACGTAAGAATTAAGGTATCGCTGAAGAGCACCACAACCATATCCTGAACCCCGAATTCTTTTTCAATCTTATCGGTTGCAATCCTCGATTCCATCCCGGCAGGAACATAATTCCTTATTTCGGGATCAGTCTCTGAGAGTGGAATAACTGCGCCAAATGAGATCCCGAGTAATAGGCAGATACAGATTATAACCCAGCGGTATTTAATTATAAGATCAGTCATAATTTCAAAAATCTACCCTTACGGCTATCCTTATACAATTCATAAATTCATCAATCAGGTCATAAATGGAACCCTTATGCCCTGAATAAAAATCACCTCCGGCGCTGATTGTCAGTCCATCAGCAGGTTTATATTTCAGCTCCGGCATCAGCAGGAAATCGCGGGAGGTAAAATTATACAGAGCGAAAACAGACGGTGTCAGCTTTGCATAAAGCAGATCAGTTTCAATTCTTAAACCGGCTGAATGATAAGACCGTTCAAGCTGGTAGTTGTAAAGTCTGTTGAAAGCACCTACCTGCTGACGGACATAATCCTCAGGAACGAAATCAGGATCAGCCATTAGTATTGCCAGCTGAGTGAGATCAAATTCGGTCCCGATAAATGGTTCGACAGGAGAAGCCTCAAAATCCGGGATCACTTTACCTGAATATTCTGCAGTAAAACGCCAGTTTCCGGGCATCCAGTCAATTCCTGCAACATATTTAATTTCAGCAATGGGAACATATTCATTTGTTTTATACGATTTATAAGGTAAACTCCAGGCTGCTTCACCACGGATTCCTATGCTTCCTGTTGTAGTCTCAAAATCAAACCCAAGGTTCCTTAACTTATACGGAGTCATTGCAAGTTCTGCAGTCGGAACAGGGATCGGACCTGTCATGTCAAGGTTAAAGCTGATCAGCGCAACCCCGGGCATGGGATCAAATCCGTCAAACCAGGAAAGGCTCATGTCAATATCTGTCAGATGCATTTGTGCCTTCAGACCGTAGCTGAACATCTCTTTTGCGGTCAGAAGTGTGGTTATCTGGTTTATTTTAACATAAGAGGGAAGGGGAATGGGATCGATCAGCAGAGCAGATGACCTGTAATAAGGTACAGCGACAGCTTCAAAACTCACAGCAGAAGCTGGATACCATTTGGCTTCCATAAGCAGATTGCCCAAATCCATATCTTCAGGATCAGGCGAGCGGGATATGTAGTTCTGTGGATTCAGTTTTGAAGTCGGATTTGAAAAATCCGTGCGCCCCCATTTAATTATTGTCTGGCCTGCAGTAACATCCCATTTTTGCCCGTTCAATTTAATATAGGCTTCCCGCAGATTAACCCTGCTCACAGGTTTGAGAAATTCTGTTCCGTACCGGAAACGCAGATCGGCAAATGCCTTATAATGAGGATTGTCTTTGCTTTCTGCGTTCAGGCTGAAATCAGAAAATGCACTCGACAAATATGGTTTATTATCATCGTCATCAATATTGCCGTAAAATCCGCCCCTTACAAATCCATAAATTGAAGTGCTTTTTTGATCCTCACTTATTAAAAGAGCCTGAACATCCTGTCCGGAAATAATTCCGGGAGAAAGTAATAACAGAAGAGCAAATATTTTGAAGCTGTTATTCATTCCCGACATTTTTTGCAAATGAATAACAGAAAAGTATATGTGTCGACTTATCCGCCTTTCCCGTACCTGTAAAACGGGAATTTGTTGTACGAGCCGAGTGGCATGGACGAAATTAAACGGTTGCCGGTTGCCGGATGCCTATTTTTTGATTCCTGTTGCATTTTCCCTGTATTCACTGGGAGTCAGGTCGGTCTGGCTTTTAAAGATAGAGTTGAAAGTGGTTTTTGAATTGAAGCCTGAGTCGTAAGCAATGGCAAGAATGGTAAAATTATTGTTGACTGGATCACTAAACCTGGAAATGACCTCCCTGACCCTGTATTCATTGATAAAAGTGAAAAAGTTCTTTCCATGTTTTTCGTTAAGCACCTGGGTGATATGATGCCTTGGAATATTTGTCAACACCGAGAGTTGATGGATACTGAGATCCCTGTCAAGATAAGGTTTATCTGTTTCCATAACATGGATCAGCTTTTCAAGATACTCTTTTGCCTGTTTCTCCTTTAGACCGCTTCTGGAATATTTTTCAGTCTCTTTTTTCTCATCTTTCTCATCTCCGTCTATTATCAACTCCTGACCGAATATTACAGGCTGTTTTATTCCATGGAAGCTATACACAAAGGAGAAGAGTGCTATAAAGGTAAATACGACAAAATAGGGATCGAATGGAATTATATCGCCGATCATATTTAAGCCGCCAAGGATAAAAAGGATCACGAATGCTACATAAAAGCTTATAGATAAGATCTTCAGCCAATTCAGGGTTAAAACATCGGATGTGTAGGAAAAAAGATTCTTCAGATTGTCCTGATGCTTTTTTATCTCAATAAAAGCCAGAATACTGTAAGTTGTTACTGAAAGAAAAAAACAGGTGCTGTAGACTATTCTCAATGATATGAACCTGTCAGGTGTAAAAAAACTCCTTAGATCCCTCAGTAAAGGAAAAGATCTGAAAATCACCGATACTACAAAAAATGTTAAAAACGGGATAAAATGAATGGAGGCCAGCCAGTTAATTTTTCTTCGGGGATTCGTCATGGATTGTACATACAGAAAGAGCAGGGGGCCATAGGTGAAAGCGACAAAAGGGAAGGCATACATCTCGATCACCCTCGAGTTGATAAGGGCAAACACCAGCTCAATACATATTAAAAATAACCATGCTGCCATCAGCCGGTTTGCAATGGTCAGAGGTTTTTTGGTGGAGACCAGCAAGCCTGCAAAAAAAGATTGCGAAATACCAATATATAATATAGGATCAATGCCTACCATTATTAAAAATCAATTTTTATCAAAATTAATGAAAAGCAACCAATATTTCGGTAATTTTGAATCCGAACCACTTAATGATTGTCATGATTTTACAAAATGAAATTCGATCTAAAATATTATATATAAGTTACTTATGAGCATTCTTGTAAACACGGATTCCAGGGTGATTGTTCAGGGATTTACCGGAAGTGAAGGTACATTCCATTCAAAACAGATGATTGAATACGGAACGAAGGTGGTGGGTGGAACAACCCCTGGAAAAGGCGGTCAGGAGCATCTGGGCTTGCCGGTATTCAATACTGTTAAGGATGCGGTGTATAAGACTTCTGCAAATGTCTCGATTATCTTTGTTCCCCCGTCTTTTGCGGCAGATGCAATAATGGAAGCTGCATCGGGCGGCATCAGTCTAATAGTGGCAATAACTGAAGGTATTCCGGTTTCCGACATGGTTATGGTGAAGGAATACATAAAATCATACGACTGCCGTCTT
>CAZKMH010000227.1:0-6259 GCA_964553395.1 uncultured Rikenellaceae bacterium
CCTTTAAACTAGTCGTTACAGCAATGACTGACTTAGCTTTTTTCCAGATAAATTTTGTTACGGGTAAATAAAGTTTATGTAAAACCTCTAATTTCTTGTTATAGATATCATAATTCGGTACATCAGATCCACGCAGGGAAACTATATAGGGTAACTTCCGATGCTTCCCCGGCAGAATACTTAAAAAAGCTGTAGGCAAGCTGAAAAAATAATGAATAAGATCATACTTACTGTGACGAAACAATTTCAGTAATTTTAGGTAAGCAAAGAATAAATAAGTAAAAGCCCCTCTTATTCCACAGTCATGAATTCCCTTTCGTAAGCTTGGAACCGCATAAACTTTAATACCCCCATCAAGAATAGAGTTGAATGAGAATTTAGTATGAGAAGTTATAATATCAACATCATGCCCCATTTCAACAAGTTGCTTTGCAATACTCTGCATCGCTCTTCCAGCACCTCCTCCAAGAGGAGGATATTCATAATTCAACAATAACAATTTCATGGTTTGTATTTTTTTACTTCCTGATAAATCTTTAATCAGAAGAATTCTAAAGTAAACTCTCCTTTTTTATAATTGTTAGGGGGAGTTTACCTCTTTTATTTCTAAGTTGAAATAATTTTTTGAAAAAAGAGTGACTCCAAATGAGAAATTACATTTACTAAGTACAGCTAAAAGTCTGAAATTAAACAACAAAAGGTAGCTTAAAAAATTGGTGTCTCTAATTTTCAACTAAATTGATTTTATACCAGGTTGGAAATTTTAGGAACAATTATATTTTTTTTATTTAATCAAGATGATAATAATTATCATTTAATTTTAAAGTCTCTGAATTTTCAAATAGCCTGCATTTTATTAAGCCATATTTCCAAAGTCTAAATTTGATAGATGTGTTTATAACACCAAATCCATATTTTATTGAACGAAAAAAATTAATAGAGCTTGCTTCAGAAAAATATTTTGTTGGGCAGCTTATTTCTCCTATCCTAAATCCAAAGGCTATACACTGTGTTAACATTTCATTATCAAAAATGTAATCATCGGAGTTTGTTAAAAGTGGTAATTGCTCTATGACCTTTTTAGTAAAAGCTCTGTAACCAGTATGAAATTCAGATAACTTTGTGCTCAAAAGTATATTTTGAATAAAGGTTAATACACGGTTTGCTAAATATTTGTAAATTGGCATTCCTCCTTTTAGCGGTGAACCGGCAATAATTCTAGATCCAAGTACAACATCATAAATTTCCGAAGCTAACATTGCGGCCATAGCTGTAACCAATTTAGGTTCATATTGATAGTCTGGATGTAGCATTACTATTATATCTGCATTTTCTTTAAGCGCTTCTCTGTAACATGTTTTTTGATTTGCACCATACCCTAAATTATGATTGTGCACGAAAGTTTTTATACCAAGTTCTTCAGCTTTAATAACGGTTTTGTCATCACTTGCATCATCAACTAAAATTATTTTATCAACAATATCATGAGGAATATTTTTGTAAGTAAGTTCAAGAGTTTTATCCGCTTTATAAGCCGGCATTACAATAACAATCTTTTTATTATGAATCATTTTTATGTTTTGAAATTAAAAAAGAGAGAGAAACTATATCAAGAAAGAATTAATTACTGAATAATATTTTATCTTTTTTTGTAAATCCTTATCTCTGGAGGCGGGAATTCAATATTTACATTAATATTCTTTTTAAAAGATTTAATTAGGATATAATTACTAATTTTAGGATCAAATAATTTATGATAAAATTGTAATATTTCAGGACTAGGTGGAGAGTAGCGATACCATTCCTTATAATATGCTTTGTTCAAAACAAAGTTACTATCAATTTTATTAGAATTCAATGTTCCCATAATCGGAATGAAATCGAATGAACTTAATATAAGTAAATCAGGTTCATTTAAAAAATTTTCTTCTTTGTATTTACTAAAATTTATTTTAGGATAGCGCCAATCATGAGATTTCCAGGAATATTTAGCAGAAGAATATCCAATACCTAAAGTACTTCCTTCTTTTATATTTTGATCAATATAAAGTGAAGCATCAGGTCTCGTATCTTCAATACGCAATTTTATTCCTGAAATAGAAAGGTAGACAGAGTATCCGACAGTTAGTATTAACATTCCGACAGTAATTCCTTTAATTACTAGATTATTTTTTTTATAAAAAAAGATTAAAGTATGAGCAGCAAAAATGCAAATTATTGGGGTTATAGATATAATATATCTGGGTTTAATAAACCATCGCCAGAACAAATAATATTCAAATAAAAAAATGACTAATGCAAATTGTAAATAAAGATTTGTTTTCCGAAGGATTAATATTCCGATAAAGGCTAAAATTGTAATTGGAAATCCAACGGAAGTTGAAGTGCTTATTATCCATGTAATCAATGTACCACTTATCGAAAGAGAAGTTCGGTCAATCCAATCCTTTTCTTCTCTTAGATAAAAATTTATAAATTTTTCCGGATTAAGATAAACATGCGGATTAAATATTAGAAATATGATTATTGCAACTAATACATATGCTCCTACATTTTTTAATTGCTGAAATATGTAATTTTTCTTTGATAAGTCTACTGGAATATTTTTTAAATTAAATAAAATTAAAACTACGGGAATAACAAAAAAAAGACCCCCTGTTAGTTTAATCCCCAGGAGCATACCGCTAGCTACACCAAGTAAAATATATGAGCTAATATTATTTTTTATAATTGCATTAAAGCTTAATATGAAATTAATAATTAGTAACAAACCCATCGCCACATCAAGAGTTATGATCGAACTATTTAAAGTATGGTAAAATGATACTGATAATAGAAAAGCTGAAAGTATTGCTACTTTTCTATCAAAAATTTTAGATGTTAAGTAATATGTGAAATATACTGAAACAGTTCCTATAACAATATTACCGAACCTAGCTAAAACAATAACTACTATGCTATAATTTTCTTGAAGCCCTAAGATTTTAAATATTAATTTTAAGGGGAGAAACAGTAATCCAAAAATATATTGAATGAAAGTTCCATATCCCATAAATGTTTGAGTCGAAAAGTATATCCCAGGAAAATTTAGAATACTTTGATAAACTTTAGGTTCATCGGGATGATAATTTTTAACATAAGGATTAATTGGAACTCCCCATAAAACAGGTAGAAGTCGGACAATCAAACCCAATAATAAAATTATTAAGAGAAGCTTATCATTTTTGAAAATAGTAATTTTCCCAAAGTATGAAGAAGTATCAAAAGATTTTATCATATATACTAAAAATATTTTTTCTAGTCCCTAAGAAAACATTAATCTTTTTAATAATAACACCAATAAAATATATGAATCATTTAAATTATAGCTACGAACAAATGCAGAAGGAGCTGCTGTCATTTTTATTTCTCCTTAATTTTGATAAATTTCTAAAACATAGTTTTAAATGATTCCCCTTAAAATTTAAATAAAAAAAACACTTACATAATATCAAGAATGCAATTAAAAGAATAAGATAATATTTAAAATATTAGGCACTCTTTCAGATTTTTATTTTGTAAGAAATTTATAGAAGTAATTTGATTGAGCTAATATTAGATATTTACCTTTTAATTAGCAATTAAAATTTAATAAAGTCAACAATTTGAAATTTTATAGTAAAATTTTAGTTAACGACTATTAAAATGTTTTCATTTTTATTTAAAATCATTGGATTTTGTGGTAGTAAAAAATCCCGGACTCTCCTCAAAATACACGACAAAGATATCTGTTCATTCAATCATTTATTGATAGGACAAATGGATTTTCATTTTCTTTCTCTAATAATCTTGTCTTAACCTATATTTGCGAATTCTCTGAGATGAAATTTAATCTGAAATTTTGCCTGTACTCTTTATAAATTATAAATGTCCTAATTTGAAACATAGATTTTTGTTTGTATTTCATTTTTTTTTATATAACTTAACTTCTAGGTTATCATTCCAGTGTCAGTCCTTTAATGAAGAAAAAAAAATAAGTTAGACTATAAAATAAAATTCGTCACATTGTCTATCAGAAGTCTTGTGTGTTAGAATTTGAGCTCCCTCCGCTCAAAATAACTAGGTAAAATTAAAATATATCCCGTATAATCTTTCAGATTACTTTTTGTTATCATTTTTCGTGTGATAATAATTAATTACGGGTATTGAGTATTTTTTTAGTGGTCAATTCAATTTTCAATCTTTTCTGTGATTGACCATGCGTAGCTTTACCAAAACTAATCTATAATTTCTTAAACAATGCCTAATAAAAAAATTCCAGAGGGATTATCTGTTTCAGTAATCATTCCTGTTCACAGGGTTGATAATGTGTTTAAGGAATGTATCAGCTCTGTAATTAATGCTTTAAGCAAGAACGATGAGTTAATTATCATCGCAGATGGTATTGAACGTAAATACCTTAGTTTTATTTCTGATTCAGATATAAAATTTTTATCAACCAATAAAATTTGCGGACCCGCTGTGGCTAGAAATTTTGGGGCACGAATAGCAAAAGGAGATTTATTATTTTTTGTCGATTCTGATGTTACAATTCCTTCGGATGCAATAAAAAATTTAATTCTCATTTTCCGTAATAAGGATGAAGTAAAAGCTCTTATAGGTTCATATGATGATAACCCTGCAGCACCAAATTTCTTTTCTCAATATAAAAATCTTTTTCATCATTATATTCATCAAACATCCAATGAAAATGCTTCAACATTTTGGGGAGCTTGCGGTGCAATAAGAAAAGATATATTTATAAAGTTAGGCGGTTATGATGAAAACTATTCCCAGCCCTCAATTGAGGATATAGAATTAGGATATAGAATTATCAACGCCGGATATAAAATTCTTTTATGCAAGAACCTTCAGATAAAACACTATAAGAGATGGAGTTTTAGTTCAATTATCAAAACAGATTTCTTTAACAGGGCTTTACCATGGACCAAATTAATGTTAAGACATAATCGGTTTTTAAATGATCTTAACTTAAAAAACTCAACCCGACTTAGCGTTTTTATTTTTTTTCTATTTCTTTTATTCATATCAGGAAGTTTCTGGCTTAATGAATTATTAATGCTTTCTGCAGCCTCTGTTTTGTTATTGGTCTTTATAAACTATCCTCTGTACCATTTTTTCCAGAAAAAGAGGGGAATTTGGTTTGCTTTAAAAGTGATTCCTATGCATTGGCTTTATTTTCTATATAGTGGAATCGCTTTCGGCATTGGAACTATTCTTTACAAATTAGAGAGATTCCCTGCTAATGAAAAAATCAAGCTATCGGATGTATACCTGGGAAAACCAGTTGAAGATCCCCAAAAATATTCTTAAAAATTTTTAAAGAAAAATATTTAATGCAAAATAAGATTACTTCAGGAAGCAATATCGTTATTATTGGTGCCGGTCCTGCAGGATTAACTGCCGCATATGAATTAATTAAGCAGGGAATTAAACCTGTTGTAGTTGATAAGGATAATAAAGTTGGAGGCTTAGCACGTACAGAAGAATATAAAGGTTTTCGTTTTGATATTGGCGGTCATCGTTTTTATACTAAAGTTGGAGAAGTTGAAAATTTATGGAATGAAGTGCTTGGCAAGGATTTCAGAAAAGTCCCCCGTCTTTCAAGAATCTATTACAAAGGAAGATTTTATAATTATCCTTTAAACATATTTAATACATTATTAAATCTTGGGATGATTGAAAGTTCTTTGATATTGCTGAGTTATATAAAGTGGAAAATATTTCCCTATCAGGATGAAAAAAATTTAGAACAGTGGGTAACAGATCGTTTTGGAAGAAGGCTTTACAGGATATTTTTTAAATCATATACGGAAAAAGTCTGGGGAACGCCATGCACTGAAATCAGAGCAGACTGGGCAGCACAAAGAATAAAAGGATTGTCATTAAAATCAGCAGTAATGAATTCTTTGTTCAATACAAATGGGGTTAAATCCCTAATAAATGAGTTTCAGTATCCAATACTTGGGCCCGGAATGATGTGGGAAAATTTCACAGAAAAGATTGAAAGAGAAGGCGGTGTTGTAAAACTTAATTCCGATGTTATTGCTATTAATTATAATAATAACAAAATAGAAAGCATTGTAATAAATACTGAAGGTAATATTGTTGAGCTTAAGGGAGATCATTTTATTTCAAGCATGCCAGTTACAGAATTAATCAGAAAGCTGAATCATAAAGTTCCAGTTCAAATTGAAAGTGCTGCAAATAAACTTTCATA
>CAZKMH010000228.1:0-6256 GCA_964553395.1 uncultured Rikenellaceae bacterium
AGGGTGATGAGAACAGCCAGAAAAATGAAAATCGAGACTGTTGGTATACGGACTGCTGTCGAGCCAAACGCAATGTATGTTTCGCTTGCCGATGTTGTTTACGACAATACAGAAGATACTTCGGAGATCCCGGTGTACCTGAATGTTGAAAAATTAATCAGGATAGCGGTCGAGACGAAGGCTGATGCCATTCATCCGGGCTACGGATTCCTGGCCGAAAATGCATACTTTGCCCAGAAATGCATTGATAGCAAAATTATTTATATAGGACCATCCCCTGATGCCATTTATAAGATGGGGAACAAGACCATTGCGCGCAGGATCGCACTGGCTGCCAAAATACCAATGGCCATGGGAAGCGAAGGCAATATCGGTAATGAGGAGGAAGCAGTTGCCATTGCGGAAAAAATAGGTTATCCGGTTATAATTAAAGCTGCATCAGGTGGCGGCGGGAGAGGCATGAGGATCGTAAGGAAACCCGGGGAGATGGAGAAAATGTTCATCATTGCCAGCAAGGAGGCAGAGAAAGCATTCAACGATCCTTCAGTATTTATTGAAAAATACATAGAAAATCCAAAACATATTGAATTTCAAATTCTTGGAGACACGAAGGGAAATATTATCCACCTTGGTGAAAGAGAGTGTTCAATACAGAGGAAGCACCAGAAGCTGCTTGAGGAAGCCCCTTCTTCCGCTCTCGACAACCGGCTCAGGGATACTATGGGCAAGCTTGCTGTCCAGATAGCCAAAGCCGTGAATTATTATTCGGCCGGAACTGTGGAATTCCTGCTCGATTCCGAAAAGAACTTCTATTTTATGGAGATGAATACCAGGATTCAGGTGGAACACCCGGTTACAGAGGTTGTTACAGGCCTGGACCTTATAGAGGAACAGATCCGTATTGCAAACGGTGAAACACTTAAATATAAGCAGGATGATATAAAATTAAAAGGATGGGCCATTGAGTGCAGGATCAATGCCGAGGATGTCCAGGCAGGATTTGCACCCGACCCGGGGAAAATTGAGAAGCTAAGCCTGCCGGCAGGCCCGAATGTCAGAGTTGATACCGGGATCCAGGTGGGATCCTCGGTGATAGCCAACTATGATTCAATGATTGCCAAGCTTATCGTGAGCGGTAAGAACAGGAAAGAAGCAATAAAAAACTGCAAAATTGCTCTCGACAAGGTATGGATCAAAGGAACCAAAACAACCCTCCCGTTTTTCAGAATGCTTGTCAGGAATCCCAAATTCCTCGATGGCAGTTTTACAACCGCATTTATCGAAAAGGACCTTGAGAAATTCTATTTTAACAGCGAATATGAAGAAACGCTTGCAGCATGGCTTGCGACAAAGCTCTTTATCGAGGAAAACCTGATGGATGACAGCATCAATGTTGATTTTGAGAATAGCAAAGAGATGAATCCATGGCTTCTTAACAAAAGAATCAATCAATTTTAGATCTTCGATTAACGATGGCACTACCCAGACTGAAAATTAAAAGACTCTATGCCCTTTCTGCTGAAAATAAAAGATTCTGCTTTCCCCAACCTTTAAAACATTCGATCAGGATAGGCAACAGAGAATATGAAGTGAAGCTGAAGGCAGACGAAAAATTCGGTACATACATCCTGTGGAAAAACAGGAAATATCCCGTTGAGATCATCAGGTCGCGTCAGAATAAATATGAGATCCTTTTTAATGATATCAGTTACAACTTTACAGTTGAAACCCCCTTTTCCATGCAAAGGATGAAGGTATTAAGCTCCGGCAGGGGAAAAAATGAGCAGGAATTTCTGAAAGCTCCCATGCCGGGAAAGATCATCGATGTACTTGTCAGGGAGGGTTCAACAGTCGTCCGCGGTGAACCTCTTGTCATTCTTGAGGCGATGAAAATGCAGAATGAAATTCAATCGCCGGTTAACGGAAAGGTGGTAAAAGTAGCTGCAAAGGCCAATACCAATGTAATGAAAGACGATATACTCGTTGAAATTAAGGTGGAATAATATATAGCTCTGAGCTTTATTTAGCGGGTATCTGTTTCAGTGTTTCGCACAGAAAATCAAAAAACTTTTTGACCGATGGCACATTTACCTTTTCATCGGGTGAGTGCGGATACTTAATTGTCGGTCCGAATGAGATCATATCCAGATTAGGGTATGGACCTCCCAGAATACCACATTCCAGGCCGGCATGAATAGCTTTCACTTCAGGCACTTTTCCGAACTTCTTTTTATAAACATCACTGGTGGTTTTCAGGATTGGGGAGTCCATGTTGGGTTTCCATCCGGGATAGCTTCCGGAAAGTGTAACTTCAGCACCGATCAGGTGGAAAACTGCAGCGATCTTCCAGGCTGTTGCTTCCTTTGCAGTATCTACCGAACTCCTGGTCAGGCAATAAGCTTCGAACTTCCCGTTTATGCATTTCACAATAGCCAGGTTATTTGAGGTCTCAACAAGGCCCTTTACTGACTGGCTCATCCTTTGAACACCATTGGGGCAGGCATAGATTGCCCTGATGATCCTGTACTGTTCGGCCTGCTTCATCACTTTGCCGGGAAGTTCAGTCTTGACGGCAGTAAATGACAGATCGGGTTCAGTTTCTAAAAATTCTGACCTGTAAATCTTCTCATAGCCCTTTACAAATTTTTTGAACTGGCCTTCCTTGATTTCCGGGACCAGGACAACCGAATATGATTCGCGTGGAATTGCATTCCTGAGATCTCCTCCGGCTGCTTCTGCCACCCTTATTCCAAAATCAGATTCAGCCTGCATAAGGAACCTGAACATGATCTTATTTGAGTTTGCCCTTCCCAGAGCGATATCGACCCCTGAATGACCTCCTTTCAGGCCTTTGGCAACTACTCTGAACGCTGTCATTCCCAGTGGAGGTTTTTCCTGCCCATACTCTTTACCGGCAGCAACATTTACTCCTCCTGCACAGCCCACGCAAAGTTCACCTTCATCTTCCGAGTCAAGATTCAAAAGGATATCTCCCTTCAGCAATCCCTTTTTCAACCCGTTGGCGCCTGTCATTCCGGTTTCTTCATCGATGGTAAAGAGACCTTCAATCGGTCCGTGAGGTATACTCTTTGATGCCAGTATTGTCATTGCCGAAGCAACACCGATGCCATTGTCCGACCCAAGGGTTGTTCCATTGGCTTTAACCCAATCGCCATCAATAATGGTTTCGATCGGATCCTTCTCAAAATCATGCTTTTTGTCATTGTTCTTCTGCGGAACCATATCCAGGTGCGACTGAAGGATAACACCCATCCTGTGCTCCATTCCCTTTGTGGCGGGTTTCCGGATGATGACATTGCCCACCTTGTCAACTATTGTTTCCAGGTTATTTTTCAACCCGAAATCCTTCATATACTGTATTATTTTTTTCTCCTTCTTTGAGGGACGCGGGATCTGAGTTATCTCATGGAAATAATTCCATACCTCTCCGGGTTCAAGTTTTCGAATATCACTCATATGTTTAATTTTTAGTTATTGTCATTATTCCATAAAGTTACAAAAATCCATAAACAAAACAACGAAATTTAAGTTATGGCGCAATCCCGGGCAACTCTGACAATTTCAGTCGGTGTTGATAAATGAAACAGAAACTTAACCAGGATTCATTTTGTAATCTGTTTCAATATTTATAATTTTGCGCTGCTTAAATCTGAAATCAAGGTTAAAAAAATCCATGGGGAATGACCGATGTTAGCTTTATTTCCAAACACCTTCCGAAAAAAACCAGCACCAATTCATAAACCTTAAAGAATGACATTCCTTCACATTATTGTCGCCCTTGTTCTGATTTTTGACTTTATTAACGGATTTCACGATTCAGCCAATTCAATCGCAACTGTTGTTTCAACAAAAGTCCTGTCTCCTCTGGCTGCAGTAGGAATGGCATCATTTTTTAATTTCATTGCCTTCACGATTTTTACACATAAAGTTGCCCAGACAATGGGTAAAGGTGTTGTAGATCCCGATTTTATAAATCTAAATGTGATAGGGGCAGCACTCGTTGCGGCCATTATATGGAACCTTATAACCTGGTGGTTGGGATTACCTTCAAGCTCATCGCATACTCTGGTTGGAGGCCTGGTAGGTGCGGCCATTGCCAGTTCCGGCCCTGATTCTGTAATAGCAAGCGGGGTTATTAAGATTGCGGCATTCATTATTATTTCTCCACTTCTGGGAATGCTGATCGGATTTATTATTTCAACAATAGTTTCGTATCTGGCTCGAAAAAGTACTCCATTTGGCATAGACAAACACTTCAGGAGGCTTCAGCTTCTGTCTGCAGCATCATTCAGTCTGGGCCATGGAGGAAACGATGCGCAGAAATCAATGGGGATCATATGGATGGCAATGGTCATCTCAGGTCTGTTAACAAAAGATTCGGAGATGCCAATGTGGGTTGTTTATTCATGCCAGTTGTCAATTGCACTTGGTACTTTATTTGGAGGGTGGAGAATAGTCAAGACCATGGGACAAAAAATAACAAAACTCAAACCCTTCGAGGGATTTTGCGCCGAAACCGCAGGTGCGCTGACTCTATTCGGGGCAACACATTTCGGGATACCTGTAAGTACAACCCATACAATAACCGGGGCTATAATAGGTGTTGGTGCCCGAAAAGGATTATCTGCCGTTAAGTGGGGTGTAACAACAAAAATTTTCTGGGCCTGGATTTTAACACTTCCGATTTCGGGCGCAATAGGAGCTTTGATGTATTACTTCTTTAACTATCTGCTTCCTGTAATGAAAATTAACTGATAAGAATTTTAATAATTTAGTGAATATGAATATAGATAAATTCCTTAAGTTTTTTGTTCCGAAGGATCATTCGTTCTACCCTCTTTTTGAAGAGGATGTAAAGAATATGGTTCAGGCCACCAAGCTATTGAAGGACCAGCTGGCAAGCACAGATACTGAAGTCCATGAAAGACTGCATAAGGAGATCAAGCAGATCGAGCATATTGGTGATGAGATTACTGACAGATCGTTCAAGATGCTGAACAAGTCATTTATTACCCCTTTTGACAGGGAAGATATTCATGAGCTGACAGCCAGAATTGATGACGTTGTGGATTCGATCGACGGGGTGAGCCGGAGGATATTTCTGTATAAACCCAAGAAGCTTATGCAGGTTTACCAGCAAATGGCTGAAATGATACATTCTGCTGCACTTGAAATTTCGATTTGCGTCCATTCATTGAATGATGTTGCTGCAAACAAGGATGAGATCCTGCAGGCCTGCAACAAAGTGAAGGATATTGAGCACAAAACCGATGAGTACTATTACATTGCTGTAGCTGAACTTTTTGAAAAAGAAAAAGATACAGCTGAACTTCTGAAGAATAACAAGATCCTTGAGATCCTGGAAAGGACTGTTGATGAAGAAGAGGATGTAACCGACACAATAAGGTCTATCCTGATCAAGATGGCCTAGGAGATACAGGGCACAGGGCACAGAGTTCAGAGCTTTGGAGCAGGAAGCTGGGAAGACTTAATCATTTACTTTTTATCATAGTCAGCACCATCTTGAACTTTTCCACAGCTTTTACAGCATGGGGGATATTTGCCGGCATTATAATGCTCTGGCCGGATTCAAGCATATATGATTTCCCGCCAATAACAATTTCACCTTTTCCGTCAACAACCTGCAGGAGAGCATCAAACGGGGCCGTATGCTCACTGAGGGCTTCGCCTTTTGCGAAAGCAAACAGGGATATGTTCCCGGTCTCCCGCTTAAGAACCGTTTTGCTCACGATGGCTCCATCAGCATATTCAACGGAACCTGCAAACGTGAAAACCTTCGATTTTTCAAATTCGTTTGAAGACATGGTAACAGATTTTACGGTTGTGGTGGTTTCTGTCCTGATGGCAATTCGAGCCCGTACCCCTGCTTCTTGTCAGCCTTCTTTAATTTATAAGCAAGGAATATGGATATGACACCGCAGAACACCAGTATAAAAATTGGAACAGTATAGTTGTAATTCATTTCACCGGCCCTGATTGCCACCAGGTCCTTTTTATTTGCCAGGTCGAGTACTGCACCGATTCCCCAGAAAAAGAGTCCGAGCCCCCAGTTCTGAACGGTGAACATTGATGCATATGCTGTCCCCAGCCTGTTTTCAGGAACAATCTTTGCGACTGACGGCCACATAGCGGCAGGAACGAGTGAAAACGCAATTCCCAGGCTCACCAGACCAAGGTAAGCCAGTATCCTTACACTGAAAAGCGACAGGGCAAT
>CAZKMH010000229.1:0-6214 GCA_964553395.1 uncultured Rikenellaceae bacterium
TGATGAAGTGGATCTCATCGCTTTCCATCAGCAATTTTACGATCTTGTCGGCCGGACCTTTGCCGAGGTGAACACTGTTATTATAGGTCTTTAAAATCTCATTTACTTTTTGCAGGGTGAGGATCCCTTCTGTCACAAGGTCGATACCTTCAAGAAAGCTTTCAGGCGGAAGCTCGGGATCTTCAAAAAGGAGCTCATCGACGATTTTCCTGTTCAGCTCCCTGGCAATAATATCAGCAGTCGTTCCCCCGCAAAGGATCACTTTTCCCTCATATCCTTTCACTTTTGCTGCCAGTTCCCTGTCCTTATCCTTTTCGTAAGGAGGTCCGGTGCAGATCAGAAGTTTACGCGGATCACGGAAGTAGATCACAGCACAGCTTATATCGTCTTTGGCTTTATATGCATCGTTTTTGTGTGCCATGGTAACAATTTTCGCTGCAAGGATAGTGGCAGATATGGATGCCTCGCCCGAAACAAGTTGGGCTGCATATGATAAAATATTGTCCCTTTCCCATCCGAACGGAAGTGCTTCGCTGCCCATGCCGCTCTGTGACACACCATCGGAACAGAAAATTATCCTGTCCTCCTTTTCCGGGATGAATGTGCAGGTTCTGAGCACCTTGCCGGTATGTTTCCCTTTATCGAGGACAACCCGTTTCCATGTCGGATCGAATTCCCGGGATCCCCGGAGTGTTATTGCAGCCGGATTATCGTATTCAAGAATATTTGTTTTCCCACTGCTTTCAATATCAACGATAGTAAAGGTGGAGTAGGCGATCTTCCTCTCGCTGCAGACCGGAAGTGTGTTCATAATTATTTCGGCGATACGGTCGACCTCCTTGTGCTCCTGCGTGAAATTGAGCGCCATGGTTGCCGTCAGGGTCGCCAGTATGTTTGCCTTGACCCCGTGTCCCATTCCATCGGATAATACTGCCACAACCCTGTCTTCTTCCTTTATATATTTGTATAGAAAGACATCGCCACAAATCCTTTCCTCGTCATGGCTGCGTTGCTGACTGTTAACCTCTATATAAAAATCCTGCTCCAACGAAATTATTTGAGGTTATCCTTATGATTGCTTCGGTTCCTGTATGATTCAATTATTGAATTAAGCATCTGTTCTGTTTCAGAAGCACCTTCGCCCAGAAGGAATCCTATTTTTTGTACCATCTCGAGATTTTTCTCAATCACTTCGGCAACCCTGTTTGTTACTTCCTCACCCTGAACCTCGGGAGAGAAAAGATCGCGCAGAACGGCCCCGCACATCTTGTTTTTCTTGATCGGAAATATCGAGATATTGAGCATTCTGTCCTCGAAATGAACATCCTTGCTAACCACAGGCTCATCTTCCTTAAGAACAAAGGTGAACATATTGTAGATGTTGAACGGGATGAGTGTCTTGATATCAGCACCTGCCAGTCCGGGAATTATTTCGGATATTGCCTTCGCATCCTCCCCTATGATGTTGATGAAGCTTTTGTTGGAGTGAAGGATCTTAAGATTACTGTCAACGATCACGACCCCTGTCGGAAGCTTTTCAAGCATGTTATTCATCATGTCGGATGCGCTCTGAGCCATCTCTTTTTCCCTTTGTGCCAGCTCCTCCGATTCTTTCAAGGCTTTTTTTGTCTCGGCCAGCTTCCTGTTTGTCTGCCTCAGGGTCTCAATGTATTCCTGCTTGTTTCTGAGGTTGAAGGTATGGCACATCTCCGGGATCGCCAGCCCTTTTGCTACCGTCACTGCAAATTCCCGGCACGAAAGGTATCCGCATGCTCCGCAGTTCAGCTCTTCCTCCGGATTGTTCTTTCCCACTATCTTTAGTACCTCGTTTATTGCCTCCTCGGGCGGTTCCGGAATTCTCTGGTCATCGGGGGTGAAGGTTCTCGAAAAATCGAGGTTTAACCATTTATCCATATTCTCCTGCCAGAGGTCCTTGTCAAGTGTGCTTATTCGCTTTTCAGTATAACGGCTTACAAGAGCCCTTCTTCTGAATCTTTCCTTATGATTCTCCATTCCGGGTCCAAGAAGACATCCGTGGCAGAAGAAAAGATTAAAATGGTGATGTATTGTATCGATATGATTATCAAAATCATGTATAGCTTCTAGTATGTCCTCCTTCCCGGATGCAGTGATTACCCTGCTCGAAACCATATCGCGTTTCAATCCTCCCGCCTGAATTATTCCGGCAGGAACAGGATAGAGGGCGCCCCAGTAACCATAAGGAGGATCGAATTCCGACATCTTTACAAGCCTCTCCTGTATGCCGGCTTCATCAAACATCTGACGGAGCTCAATAAATGTGAGAACACCCTCGATCAGTTTTCCCGATCCGTATTTCAGGGCTTCATCCTTGGCGTCGATGCATGGTCCGATCTGGACTGCAGCAATATCCGGACCGTATATATCCTTCACCACCATAGCGGTGGCAATCATGGGAGAGACCAGCGGTGCAAGGTTGGGTGTAAGCTCGGGATGGAATTTTTCGATCAGCTTGACTATTGCAGGACAGTTGGCAGTGATATAATATTTCCCTTCCGCCTTGCTGAACAGATCTGTGTATTTTGCTGCTATAAGATCGACTCCAAATGATACCTCATGCACATAATCAAATCCGAGTGATTTTATCATTGTGACGAATTTCCGGTAATCGGTTATATCGTCAAACTCGGAAGCTATACTTGGCTCGATAAGTGCTGCAGTTTTTCTGTCTGATAACAGAAGCGCTTTTACCTCTTCTTTTGAATCGCGGAACTCAATGGCTCGCGGTGAGCATGAAATATAACATAATCCGCAGCCAATACATTTATCGGAAAGGATTGTCGGATGCGCTTTCTGTGGCTTTACCTCAATAGCATTTACCGGGCAGACACGAACGCATGAATAGGAGTTCCTGCATTTTGAGTCATCAATAAACAAAACAGGTTTTCTGTCGCTCATTTATTCCTTTACCAATTATTTAATTTTAGCCAATTCCCTTTCAAGAATACCCTCGGTAACGGCAAGAGTGACCCCTTCTGTTGGTTTCCCGTCGATCATGATATTCGGACCCTTGCTGCAATTACCCATACACCTGGCTCCTTTAAAGATAACTTTGTCCTCAAGATGATGTTTTTTAAGATACTCCTTTATGAACATAACAACATCTTTATTTCCCCTTGAAAAACAGGAACTTCCGAGACAGATATGCATTTCGATTTCCCTGGGCATACTTTTTATTGTTTGTTGAAAAACAACCGCGACAAAATTACGAATTATTTCTAAGGTGCAAACATGATCAACAAGCGCAATTATCATATTTTAAATGAAATAATGCAGAATATAAAGGCAATGCTATTTAGCATGGGAATTATTTAAAAAATCGACAGGTAATTTTTATTATGTTGAATATCAATACAATAATATACAGATTTTCAAAAAAGCCGATCATGCGTTTAATTGTTAATAAATTAACATTGTTTAATTTATAACAATAAATCACTATCTTTGTATATTATACATCCTTTTGACCTGAATGAGTAAAGATTTCGAGACAATTATAAAAAAATATAAATCCGGCAGAAGGGAAGATCTGATCCCTCTTTTACAGGAAATCCAGGATGATAATGGGTACATTTCGGAGGAAGTGATTGTTAAAGTTGGCTGTTTCCTGGGGCTGAGCACCACTAAGATCTATGGCCTCGCCACATTTTATGATCAGTTCAGATTCGTCCCTGAAGGAAAGATCAGGATCAGGATTTGCAACGGAACCTCTTGTTTTCTGAACGGCTCCAGGAGCGTTATAAACAAGATAAAGGAAGAGACAGGCATAAGGGCGGGTCAGACTTCGAGGGATGGCAATCTAAGCTATGAGATCGTGACATGTATGGGCGGATGCAATAACGGTCCCATTATTACTGTCAATGATGAATATCATCCGCACATCAGGCCTGAACAGATACCCGACCTCCTTAAAAAGCTCAGATACATAACTGAGAATGATTAAATGGAAGATCTGAAGAAATTCCTTACCGGTAAGGTCCTTTTGTTCGAAGCAGATACCCTGCCTGCCGAAACAGAAAAAGTGCTCAGTCAGATCCGTCGCGATAAAACAGACAGGCCGGTCATCATGATCTCTTCAGGAACAGCCAGTATCATTGCGGGATCTGAAAAAACATGGTCGGCCATCAGATCATACATTGATGATAATGGGCCCGCTACTGAGCTTGTCAGAGTCGGATGCACAGGCCCGGCAAACTTTGAGCCTCTTCTGTCGATCCAGCTTCCCGGAAAAAATAAACTGTTTTTCAGGAACATAACAGAGGAAAAGGTTGACCCGCTTCTGAACGGTGTGTTTCATAGCGATATTAATAAAGATGATCTGGTTGGTCAGCATGGTGCCAGAGGATTTGAACATTGGCCAGGAATTCCATTCATAGAAGAGCTGGATTTTTTTGCAAATCAGAAAAGAGTGATCCTTGCCAATTGCGGATGCTACGACCCTGAAAATATAAACGAATATATTGCATTTGGCGGATACAGGGCTTTTGTCAAGGCCATCAGACATTACACCTATGAGGAGGTTTGTGATATCATTGATAAGAGCGGACTCAGAGGACGCAGCGGTGGAGGTTATCCGACCGGACTTAAATGGAAACAGGCACTTAATACCTCATCATCAGTACGCTACCTTGTGTGCAATGCAAAGGAGAGTGATCCGGGCGCTTTCACCGACCGGACTATTCTCGAAAGCGACCCACACAGACTTGTGGAGGGTATTGCCATCGCATCATATGCCATTGGAGCAGCCAGTGCGATAGTCTTTTTCCGTAGAGGTTCGGAACATGCCAGGCAAAGGCTTCAGAAAGCTATCGACAGTGCCAGGGAATATGGTTTGCTGGGAAGCAATATTTTCTCGAGCGGATATAAACTGGATATCACTATACGGAAGGAGCCTGGCGCTTTTGTGTGTGGCGAAGAGACTGCTCTTATAAGCACACTTGAAGGAAAGCGTGGAATGCCCCGGCTAAAGCCTCCATTTCCGACATCCGCAGGATTGTTCGGAAAGCCAACCGTCATAAACAATGTAGAAACCCTCATGAATGTTCCCCTGATCATGCAAAACGGCCCGGAATGGTACCGCACACTCGGAACACAAAGCAGCCCCGGAACAAAGGTCTTTGCCGTCGCCGGTAAAGGACGCATGTCGGGTGTTATCGAAGTGGAAATGGGAACTACTTTCAGAACAATAATTGAAGATATAGCCGACGGGATTAAGGAGGGGAAAAAATTCAAGGCAATTCAGGTTGGCGGATCCTCAGGCTCATTTATCACCGCCGATAATCTTGATACTCCTGTCGACTATGAGGAAATGAAAGAAAAAGGAGTCGGGATGGGTGCCGGCGGATTCGTGATCATTGACGAGGATACCTGTATGGTCGACCTTGTGAGATATTATATGGAATTTATGCGCAATGAAAGTTGCGGTAAATGCATTCCCTGCCGTGAAGGAACCGGACGGATGCTTGAGATACTGGAAAGTGTGATTAAGAAACCATCAGACGATGATTCAGGTACCACTCTTGAACGGTTTAAGGGGGTAATGCAGCTTGAGACCATTGCATCTGTAATGAAGGATACATCGCTTTGTGGACTTGGTCAGACTGCGCCAAATCCGTTCATGAGCGCTCTGAAAAATTTCAGGGAGGAATTCGAGGAACATATTTTCGACAGGAAATGCAGAGCGAATATCTGCAGGGGTCTCCGGACCTTTTCTATAGATGTCGACAAATGCACCGGGTGTACGGCATGTGCTTCCAAATGCCCTGTCAATGCGATTTACGGCACAAGACTCCAGCCATTTTTCATCGTTGAGGAGAAATGCATCGGATGTGGTGTATGCCATGATATATGCAAGTTCAGCGCAATAACTGTTAAATAGCTTTTATGCTTTTTACAATTCAGGTAAATAACAAGAAGATCAGGGCGGAAAAGGGAGAGACGATCCTTTCAGCACTTAACAGAAACGGTATAATTATTCCGACACTCTGCAGGATGAAAGATCTTTCACCTACCGGTGCCTGCCGTATGTGCGTAGTGGAGGTCGAAGGTCACGACAGGCTGGTTACAGCCTGTTCACAACCGGTGGAGGAATGGATGAAGATCAAAACCCATTCCCCCAGAGTGATCATTGCAAGAAAAACGAATGTGGAACTCCTTCTTTCTAATCATCCCGATG
>CAZKMH010000230.1:0-6192 GCA_964553395.1 uncultured Rikenellaceae bacterium
AAACCTGATTACTGATCGTCTCAATGATGTTTATATCGTCATCGCCAATAATGTAATGAACAAATATCAAAGCACCTCCATAGGTCATCTCCCCTCTTTTAAACCCAATGGCATATATTAACAATTCAGGTGTTCCTGATGATTTCTCATTATCATTTTTGTTTATACCCGGATCCGGTAATTTTTTAATTCCATCAGCTACACTGCGGAATTTCGCGGTGCTGAACAAAGCTGAAAGCTCTTTTTTCCGATTTTCACTATTCAACTCAGGATCATAGAGGTTAATACCTGTAATTAATTTTATCTTTTCATACCAGGGTTCGAAGATTTCAATACCTGATGTATAAATATTTGCAGAATTATTAAGCTCAACTGCTACTGTCCCGGCATTAGTGAGTAATGCACAGATATTACGGCATACAACGTCATAGATTGCTGACACCTCCTCACATTCGTTGATTGCAGTAGTTGTGGAAGAAAGTAATGAAAATTGTGAAGCATTCCTTTTAAGCAGATCCTGGATCTTTTTCCTTTCAATGCCATATTTTATACTTCTCAGGATATTATCAGGTGTCAGCCTGTTTTTTACGAGGTAATCCTGCGCTCCTTCCCGTAGCGATTCAAGGGCAATATCTTCATCATCGAGCCCGGTCATTACGACAACCGGGATTTTCACATTGAATACCTGGATCTTTTTTAATGTCTCAAGACCAATGCTGTCGGGAAGGCCGAGATCCAGAAGCATAATATCAAATTCCTGTTCAACACACAATAACAGTGTTTCCCTGAGTGTTCCGGCTTTTACAAGGGAAAAATCAATTCCCGTTGATCTTAATAACTCCCTGATTATTACAACATCACCCGCATTATCTTCCACAAGAAGTATGGAAAAAGACTTTCCCGTCAATGCTGTTTCTTCGAACAGCATTTCTTTATTCAGGCTTGATCCCATGATAATTGAAATTAATTAATGTCAACTGCTCTTCTTCTTCTTAGATAAAACGGTTTCGGCCCGGGAATGGTTCAGGGTATTAATTTTAGGTGGCAGTTTTACGATGGAAAACCAGAAATCCTCAATGGATTTGACAACCCGGATAAACTGATTCAGATCGATTGGTTTTGTTATATAGCAATTTGCATGAAGGTTATACGACTTCAGAATATCCTCCTCAGCCTGGGATATCGTCATTATAACTATCGGTATATGTTTCAGCTCATCATCGTTTTTTATTTCACCCAGCACCTCACGACCATCTTTCCTGGGAAGGTTAAGATCCAGGATGATCAGATCGGGTTTTGGCGTACTCCTGTACTTCCCATTTTTTCGAAGAAAATCCATTGCTTCGACTCCGTCCTTCACCATATAAAGAGAACTGAAAACCTTGTCATTATTCAACACCTCCCTGATTAGTCTGGCATCGCCTGCATTATCCTCAACAACAAGGATATCGATTAATTTAAGAGACGGATTTTTCATAAATCAGGATTTTTATTTTTCAATATCGTAAAATAGAATACAGATCCTTTCCCCGGTTTTGACTCGACCCAGATTTCTCCCCCATGACGATCAACAATACGCTTACATATTGGCAGTCCGATTCCGGTACCTCCATATTTATCTTTCGGGTGCAGTCTTTGAAATATCTGGAATATCCTGTCGAAATATTGTGCCTCGATCCCGATTCCGTTATCTTTAACGGAGAAGAGATAATGATCCTTCTCCTCCTTTGCAGATATGTGTACTCTGGGTGAAGACCTGGAAAATTTAAGTGAATTCAGGATAAGATTCTGAAAAAGCTGGATCATTTGTCCTTCGTCAGCGACCACTGTGGGTACTTCATCATTGGTGATCAGGGCGTTTTTCTCCCTGATTTTAAGTTGCAGGTTGCTCACAACCCTTCCCAGAACATCATGTATATCAACTTTTGAGAACTCATTCCCCTTTGTCCCGATCCTTGAATAATCAAGAAGGTCATTGATCAGCACCTGCATCCGGGAGGCGCCTTCCACGGCAAACTGGATAAAGTCCTGTGCATTATTGTCAAGTTTGTCTTTATACCTCTGTGACAGGAGCTGGGTAAAACTCGACACCATCCGTAATGGTTCCTGCAGATCGTGAGAGGCAACATATGCAAATTGTTCAAGCTCTTTATTCGATCGCAACAGTTCTTCATTAAGTTGGAACAGCACCTTTTCTGCCCCCAGTTTCATTTCCGTAATATCAAAGCAAACACCTGACATTTTTTTGGGATTTCCACGTTTATCCTTCTCCACCAAAGCTTTGGTGCTTATATAATTGATATCATTGTTACGCCTGATCCTATATATTGTATCAAGGTGAATATTTTCATTAAGAGCCTGTCTGAACGCATTCCTTACGTGAAGGAGATCCTCTTCATGTATACATTTTTCAAATGCCTCATAGGTATTTCCGAAAGTCCCGTGTTCGTGCCCGAACATCCGTTCCATTCGTTCATCCCAGTCGAATTTTCCGGTACCGATCTCCCATTCCCAGGTTCCGATGTTGCCGTTTTCAAGAGCAATATCCAGTTTTACCTTCGATTCTTTAAATGCACGTTCCACCTCTATCCTTTCAGTTATATCATTACCCTGGGCGATTATTGAAAATGTCTTTTTGTTTTTGTCTAAGATCTTTGCAGAATTCCACAGAACGGTCCTGATATCCTGGTTTTTGGTAAGAATTGGAATCTCAATTGTCACCCAGTTTTCAGTGAGAGCATGCCTGATCATCGCCATTGATTTTTTCATGGAATCTTTCGGGAACAGTAAATCAAGATTTCTGCCTTCGACTTCAGAAAATGTGTATCCTGTAAGATGTTCAAAGGCATGATTGAACAACCGGATCTTATTCTCCTTATCCCAGACTATTATAGGGGCATTGGCATAATCCAGGAGATTCTGAAGGTAGTTCCTGGTGTCATACAGTTCTTTTTCTGCACTCTTCCTTTCAGTTATGTCAGTCATAATTACCTGGTATGCCGGCCCCTCTGAATCAACCAGCTCTACCGAGATTATTTCCACATCCCTGATTTCTCCATCGCTTCTGATAATTTTATCTTCCATCACCGGCACGCTTTCCCCTTTCATTATCTTTTTCATGCGGATTCTGATTTTTTGGTGATTTTCAGGCAGAAAAAACTGAAGATGTGAAGTTCCAAGGATTTGTTCGATCGATTCGACGCCAAGGAGTTTTTGGGCAGCCGGATTGAGCAAAACAATTTTGTCATCTCTGCTAACAAGACAGGCGTTCGGAGAACTCTCAAGGAGTTTTCTGTACCGTTCCTCACTCCTGCGCAGGAAATCTTCATCCCTTACCCTTTTCATTGCGATTGCCACCTGATCGGTAACTGTTTTCATCAGCGAAAGATCATCCTCACTGAATGTGGTACGGGTAGTGGTGCCAAAAGAAAGGGTACCAATCACCTTATCATGAGATAATAGCGGATGACAGGCATATGCCTTTATTCCGAATGATTTTACAAGATCCGTTCTTGGATCAGATGTCGACTGGACATCCTCTGCAAGAATTCTGACACCATCCCTGGCCACACATCCGCACACTGTTTCTTCAAAGTCGGGCCATTCAAATTTTTGCGCTGTTTTCTCAGGAACACCTGCATAAGAATTCAGATGGAGCTTCACTCCGGTTTCATCTGCCAGAAAGTTAAAGAAAACCTGGCAATCAAGGAATTTCATTACATGAGTACACAACGAATTAATTATCTCCTGAGGATTCTGACTTGCAAGAAGACGGCCTGATATCTTATAGAGAATATCGAGACGTTCGTTGGCCAGCATTAGTTCAGAAGTCCGCTCTTTAACCCTTTGTTCAAGCTCCGCATTCAGGGTTACAAGGTTAGCCTCGGCTTTCTTCAGACTCGTTACATCAATGCCCATTTCCATAATCAGCGTTGATCCGGATGAATCCTGATATGGAAAATCAAATATTGAATAAATATTACCGTCTGGTCCGGTCCACTCCCAGGTATGTGGCTTATTATCTTTTAAAACCTTGTATGTATCACAGATTTCACAGGGCTCTGTACGGTTAAAAAGGAATTCGAAACAACGTCTGCCATTCGCTATACCGAAACGTTCCCGGAAAAAGCGGTTTGAATAAGGAACATGATAATCTGGAGTAAGCAGGATTATATATGCTGGCATAAGCTCAAGAAGGTCATTAATCCGCTGACGTTCAGCTTCAACCAGTTCCTCCGCTCTTATACGCTCTGTTATCTCCACATCGAGGGCTTTGTTTAGTTTTACCAGATCAGAGGTTCTTTCTCTTATCCTGTCCTCCATCACTCTGTACGATCTCTTCAATGCTTCATTGGCGAGATGTCGCTTCCTGTCAGCCAGATTTGCTGATTTGGCAGCGATCCAGACAAATAAAATAAAACAGGATGTGTAAACGATTTCCTCAATCAGTTCACCCACCTCAGAGGTAAAGAATCCTGATCTCTCTCCGAAAACATGAATCCATCCCATTACCACAGGAAGTAATAATAGCCATGGAAGCAGACGTCGTGCCATCACACCTCCGGTTTCCTTACTTATAAAAACCAGCATACTCCATGTATCGCTTCTTACTGAGTAAACTGCGAGTGTAACTGCACAAAATGCCAAACCCGAGTTTAATGCTACCGGAGACTTCAGAAATTGCTGTTCAGTAGCAATCCCAAGGAGATAGCTTAGCGGGATAAGGTAACCGGCGATAGCTGCGGGGATATACAAAGTGTGCGCAATATTTGAGGCAATGGGTTTATCCGGTGTCAACAGGATCAGAACAAATCCCGTTATAAGAAATATGCCGGCTGACACTTCAGGAATTCTTGACCGGGGAGAGAGGAAAAACTTAAAGACCGGATACCCGGTGAGCGAAGCTTCATGCCCTGTCCTATATAAAAAGAACCAGCAGATGATTGTAAGTGAACTGACCAGAATTAAAATTGAACTGATAATTACAGGTCCGGTAGTTTTCATGTTCACCGGTCGTTTTGTAAAAATTATTGCCAGCGCTGCTGCAATAAGAATAAAACATAGAGCTGAGGTTATTTTCATTGGTACCCAGTAAGATACAATGCTCTTAAACCAGGAAATTCCCATGATCCACCCTGCCAGATCCAGAATGCTTATGATCAGGAGTATACTTGTCGATATCCAAAAAACCTTATGCAGTGGAATCAACAGATGTGATTGATCCTGTTCCTGACTTACATTATTGGTGAGAGATCTTGCTGGCATGACAGTTGACATTAATTCAAAAATACAATAAATTAATTCACATTATTGCTTAATTAAGGGTGGTTAATTACTTGTTTTAAAATGAGTATTATACAAAGAATTATTACAAATTCATATTGTTCTGTTATTTAAGCAATTAACTTGTAAAAGTAACCCAGGAGCCGGTAATCCGGATAAATTTATAAATTTACCGATTAATTTAGTACTTTGGCAGAATGTTAAGTACAATAGAAAATGAAAATACTCTTAGTTGAGGATGATCCTAAGATATCCTCTTTTGTAAAGATCGGTCTGGAAAGCAATGATTATACCGTAGATGTCGCTTATGACAGTCCCATCGCTGAAAAATTTGCATTTTCAAAGAAGTACGATGTAATTATCCTTGATGTTGTAATTCCGGGAATCTCCGGATTTGCACTATGCAAAAGCATAAGGAATAAGAACATCCTGACTCCGATCATAATGCTTACATCACTTGATTCTCTGGAAGATAAACTTGAAGGTTTTAATTGCGGAGCCGATGATTACCTGATTAAACCCTTCAGCTTTCAGGAACTGCTGGCAAGAGTCAGGGCTCTAAGCCGCAGAAACAGGGATGAGATGGTCAAACCGTCTATGAAAATTGCCGATCTGGAAGTTGATTCAATTTCAAGGAAAGTTAAAAGAGGTGGAAAAGAAATTACTCTGACTGCAACAGAATACAGGATCCTCGAACTTTTAATGGAAAACAGGGATAAAGTTTATGACAGGGTATTTATTGCAGAAAAAATCTGGGGATTCTCATTCAATTCCGGAACCAATATCATTGATGTACACATTAACTCTCTCAGAAAAAAAATAGATAAGGATTTCGAAACAAAGCTTATCCATACAAGAAAAGGATTTGGGTATGTGTTAAGTGAGGTGGATTAGGCAAATAGGGAGTTG
>CAZKMH010000231.1:0-6192 GCA_964553395.1 uncultured Rikenellaceae bacterium
GGATCAGGGATGAGAGTCCGGAGGATTCCCTCAGGAATGAAGAAATTGATGTCAGGATCGGGGAAGTGAAGGAAGCAATTGAGAAGTTGCCGGACGGTTACCGAATTATTCTCTCCCTTTACCTCCTGGAGGGTTATGATCATGATGAGATTGCGGAAATAATGAAGATATCGAGCAGTACATCACGATCACAGCTTTCAAGAGCAAAACAAAAATTAATAAGCGAATTGAAAAAAAGTGCAAATTATCAGGAATGAAAACTATAGATGAAATAATCAGAAACAACAGGGACTTTTTCGAAGACCAGGAACCTTCGAAAGGCCATCTGGAAAGGTTCAACAGGAAGCTGGAAGTGAGATTTGGCGCTGCCACGATAAAAAGGAGCATTGTTCCTTATCTGCTTAAGGCAGCAGTGGTCACACTTCTGGTTACGCTTTCCTCGTTGTGGACATGGGATCACTTCATCCGGTCCGACAGGAGCAGGATGACACTGGGAGATGTTTCCCCTCAATACAAGGAAGTGGAAAACTACTATATCCACCAGGTGAATATGCTGGAGGATGAGATCGGTTCTGTCAATCTCTCAGGTGATGCTGATCAGCAGGAAATGCTTAAAACAGAGATCCAAAACATGGATTCTGTGTATGTTCAGCTTCAGAAAGATCTTAAAGCCAATCCCAATGATGAGAGGATCATTAATGCAATGATCGAACATTACCAGACAAAGCTGGAAGTGATGACAGTCATTGTGAATCAACTTAAATCAATCAGGAATGAAAACCTAAATTCATCAGAAAATGAAAAAGTTAATATCTAAACCAGGAACTCTTCTGTTAGGTGCCATTCTGTTTGCATCATTTACACTTAATGCACAGGAAGAACTTACGAAAGAATTTCACAAGGAGTATAAAGCAGGTCCCGCAACAACACTTGATTTAAGTAATAAATACGGCCGTGTGATTGTGCAAACATCTGAAACCGACCAGATTGTAATCGATGTTAAGGTAACCGTAAAATATCCCAACAGGGAAAGAGCAGAAAAGTTCCTGAGTTATATTGATGTTGAATTCAATCAGGAAGCAGATCTTATCGCAGCCACAACAGTGATCGACGAAAAATTCAGCTTCACCGGCTGGAGTGGTGAATCAAGAAAATTCAGCATTGATTATAACGTAAGAATGCCTGTTAAGACCAATCTCACCCTCTCAAACAGGTATGGCAATACTGAACTTGATGATCTGACCGGCCTGGTGGATCTCGATATAAAATACGGAAACCTTACCGCTGCAAGGTTCACCAGAGGGAATGAAAAACCTCTGAACTCCCTAAGCCTGGCATACGGCAAAGGATCAATTGAAGAGGCTGGATGGCTGGATGCAACAATCAGATACTGCGGAAATTTCACAGTTTCGAAGTGCCAGGCACTGCTCATCGACAGCAAGAATTCAAAGCTCAATCTGGGATCAACAGGCTCAATCGTAGGCGAAACAAAATATGATGACGTTAGGATTGACAACATAAATAACCTTGTTCTTGAGGCGGGTTATGCCAACATCAATATCGGCACTCTTACAAAGAAACTGGTCTTTAATGTCGGGTATGGTTCATTTAATGTTGACAGAGTGCCGGCAGGCTTTGAATCGATCGAGGTAGATTCACGTTATACTGGTGTCAGGCTGGGTATTGACGAATCTGCAAGCTACACTCTTGACGGGAAAGTAAGCTATGGAGGCATAAAATTCAACGAGGATAATTATAAGAACAGGAAACGTATTGTTGAGAATAACTCCACCATCATTGAAGGTACAGTCGGTCGTGATGAATCTCCTTCATCAACCGTAACCATAGCAGCCTCATATGGTTCGGTAAGGCTTAACTGATAATTATCAATTATATGAACCCACCCCTCCCCCTCCTTCGCTTTCGCATAGCTTCAGCGAAGCAAGGCCGGGAGGGGATTTTTTTTAATACCAATATTTTGCCCAAATTTGTAATCTAATAATTCCTGATATGATTCATGTAGAAAAACCATCAGAAGAAAAGCTTCGTCAACTGGGTGTAAGGTCATGGCCTATATGGGAAAAGGAGATCTCTGAATTTCCATGGGAATATGATGAGACTGAAACCTGTTATATTATTGAAGGAGATGTAACAGTCACTCCTGTCAACGGAGAACCTGTAAAATTTGGTAAAGGAGACCTCGTCATCTTCCGAACCGGCCTTAAATGCACCTGGAAGATCAGCTCACCGGTAAAAAAGCATTACAAGTTCGGATAGGCCAGATGGATCAACAACATCCAGAATGAAATCACAAAGAATTCTATTGTCGTGGATATTATTGATATTCACCTTATTGCGTATTAATGCACAGACAGGTAAAGTGCCCGGTATTGTGGTGGATTATATTCCTGCTTCAACCAAAACCTATATCGGATCCCCCAGTATCTGTATTCTCCCCGATGGAAATTATGTGGCTACCCATGACCATTTCGGGACAGGCTCCACAGAACATCAGCAGGCGCTGACAACTGTTTTCAGATCGACCGACAAAGGAGGATCATGGCAGAAGATCTCTGAAATAAACGGACAATTCTGGTCCAATCTGTTTGCACATCAGGGCGTTCTGTATATTATGGGCACATGGAAGCACCATGGAAACCTGATAATCCGCCGGTCGACGGACGGCGGGGTTACATGGAGCGAGCCCTCTGACAACAGATCCGGATTGTTGCGTGAGGGTGAGTTTCATACTGCCCCGATGCCGGTAATTATCCACAATGGCCGCCTCTGGCGTGCCATTGAGAATGCCAGATCCTACACAACGGCCTGGGGAATCCGCTACAGCGCTATGGTCATATCTGCCCCTGTTAATGCGGATCTTCTGGATGCATCAAACTGGACAACCACAAATTATCTGCAGTACGATTCAGCTTATCTTGGTGGCAATTTCCGCGGGTGGCTCGAGGGTAACATCGTAGTCACTCCTGAAGGTAAAATTGTAAACATCCTGAGAGTAGCAACATCAGAACCTGGTCGTGAAATGGCTGCGGTGGTGAATATCAGCGATGACGGGATGAAGGCTTCATTTGATCCGTCAACGGGATTCATTGATTTTGCTGGCGGCGCCAGGAAATTTTCGATCAGGTATGATGGAAAGAGCGAACAATACTGGACGATTTGTAATTTGGTAACAGACGAATTTTCAAAAATGAGTGCTGCCTCCGTAAGAAATACCCTGGTAATCAAAAGCTCGCCCGACCTGAAGAAATGGACCATTCACAAAGTGCTTTTACACCATCCCGACGTCCTGAAGCATGGTTTCCAGTATGTTGACTGGCAATTCGAGGGAAGGGATATTATTTATCTGTCCCGAACCGCTTACGATGACCAGTATGGCGGGGCGAACAACTACCACGATGCAAACTATCTTACATTTCACCGCATTAAAAACTTCAGGAAACTTTTAAAAGTAAGTATTAAGTAATTTGCTGGCGCGGATTTGCAATTCGTGCCAGTTATCTTTGGCACCAATTACAAATTGGCGCCAGCGTGCTTATATATCCTTCCCTGTTATAAATCCATTTCCACAACAGTAATCCCCGATCCCCCCATATCAACGTGTTCATCACGGAATGACTTCACAATATCGACTGTAGCAAGGTATTGTCGCACCAGTTGCCTGAGGATCCCATTTCCTTTTCCATGAAGTATGCGGAGATTACGGTGCTGAACCATAAGAGCATTATCGATCAGGTCCTGTACCTGCCGTATTGCTTCCTCTCCCCGGACACCCCTGATATCAATTTCAGGTTTGAAATTCAGTTTTCGTTCCCGTGTTGCCGGATCAGCCTCCCTGTAAGTCTGTCCCGATTTGAGGCTCTTCCTGAGTTCGGACCGGGATATCCTTTCAACTTTATCGGATGATACAACAAATCTGATGTTTCCGGTTTCAACCTGGATCATATTCTCCTTTATCTCAATGACTTCACCGGCTGCCTGTGTATCAATCATTCTTACATCATCACCTATTTTAAGTGGTTTTTCCATTCCCGGAAGTTCAGGACTCATTCCGGTTTCCTCCTTTGGCTTGAATTTCTTTGCTCTGTGATGCAGATTCGAGATTTTCTTTTCTGCTTCGGATTCTGCAGGAATGATCTCTTCAACCACACTTGTCTTAAACTCCTCAAGCTGATGGCGGATATCTTTTGTTTTCTCCTTCTCTGCCTGTGACTCCTTTATCTGGCGAATGGTGTTCTCAATTATCCTGTTGGATTCCTTAAGAAGGTTCTGAGCTTCATCCTTTGCCCTGGAAATGATCTCTTTCCTGAGTGACTTTGCACCCGCCAGTTCCTTTTCATATTCCCCGATAAGCTCCTCAAGACGTTTCTCATGCTGCCTGATATCCTGCCGTTTCGTTTCCCAGTACCGTTTATCGCGGGCTATATCCTTCAGATGCCGGTCATAGTTGATGTTTTTGACTCCTGCCTTCCCTGATGCTTCATTGAGTATTTCTTCCGGAAGTCCTATTTTCCTGGCTATTTCAAACGCGAACGAGCTGCCGGGTTTTCCTATAAAGAGCTGAAACAGAGGTTGCATCAGGTGGTTATCGAAAGACATGGCGCCATTAACAATCCCCTCGGTGAGTGAAGCAAAATGTTTCAGGTTTGTATAGTGAGTGGTCAGCACCCCGTATACTTTTTTCCTGTTAAGTTCACCGAGTATTGCCTCAGCGATTGATCCGCCGAGCATCGGTTCTGTGCCTGTCCCGAATTCATCGATAAGGATTAGGCTCCTTTCAGAACTGTTTTTCAGGAAATATTTCATGTTGATAAGGTGAGAGCTGTACGTACTCAGATCATTTTCAATACTTTGCTCATCACCGATATCGATCAGAATATCTTTAAAGATTCCCGATTCCGAATTCTCCCCTACCGGAATTGTCAATCCGCACTGGAGCATGTACTGGAGCAGGCCGACTGTTTTAAGGCACACTGATTTCCCTCCGGCATTCGGACCGGAGATTAAAAGAATCCTGTTCTTCTCATCAAGTTGTATATCGAGCGGGACCACTTTCCTGCCGGGAATTTTTTCGAATGTAAGGGAAAGCAAAGTGTGGACTGCCCTGTTCCATGAGATAAAAGGTTTTTCCGACAGTACAGGCATTACAGACTGGAAACGGTTGCCGAAAAGGGCTTTTGCTCTCAGGAAATCAATCTCACCAAGAAATGCATTTGATTCCAGCAGTTCATCAATATAAGGCCGGATATTGTCGGCAAACAGTGTTAATATTTTAACAATCTCCCTTTTCTCCTCATATTCAAGCTCGACGAGGTCATTGTTTATCTCAACCACCTCTTCGGGTTCGATGAATACTGTCTTGCCCGATGATGACTGGTCATGGATCAACCCTTTCAGTCTCCTTTTATCGAAGGTGCTGACCGGGATCACTCCTCTACCGTTCCTTACCGAAACAGTGGTATCAGAATCCACAATTCCCTCTGACTGGGCCTGCTTAAGTATAGCATTGAGCCTCCTCGAAGCCTGGCTGGTTTTGGATGTGATCTCGGATCGTATCTCCCTGAGCCTTGAAGAAGCGTTATCTTTTATGTTACCATGTTTGTCGATTATCCTGTCAATCGAATCCAGGACAAAAGGATATGTTTTCACCGGACCACACATTTTCTTCAGGATCGGGTATTTCGCCTCATCCCGGCTCCTGAAAAAGCTGAGTATCGATTTGATTGTTTCAAGTGACCTTTTGAGGTCAAATATTTCCCTCACTTCAGGAAAGGTGCCCTCAATCCTTATCTTATTGAGACAATCGGAAAAACCATAATAATTATCTGAAGGGAAGTTCTCCTCGAATATAAGGATCTGCTGGAATTCGTAAGTTGCCGACAGGTGTTCTGTTATTATCCGGAAATTGTCACTGAACCTCATGGTGTCGGCTTTTTCGACGCCCATAGGACTCAGACACCTCTCCTTCAGAAGGCTTCTGATACGGTCGAAACCGATCTTTGATTCAAAGTTATCCGGATAAATCATCTATAGCGACAAAAGGTAAAAGACAAAAGTAAGCAGAATTGAATTAAGTTCTAAACAGCACAGAAGTAAAGCCTCATCCCCCTTCCCCCTTCTCCCGGGAGAGAAGGGGGTTAGAGGATTATCGTTCCATAAAAGCCTCTCACTACC
>CAZKMH010000232.1:0-6184 GCA_964553395.1 uncultured Rikenellaceae bacterium
GCAATTTATTGCTTAAAAGTCCCACTATTTGTGGAAAAACGATAAAATAAATTTGCATATGAATTAAAATGAAATAATTTTGTATTCAATTAGCATGATTGGTCTAACCTTTAATTTTTTTATTATGACAAAAAAAGATTTAGTAACATCAATTGCAAAAGATGCTGGCCTGACAGTTAAGGATGCAGGAAAAGCTCTGAATTCATTCGTTTCTTCAGTTGGAAAAGCTATGAAAAAAGGCCAGAGGCTGCAACTTCCGGGCCTTGGCACGTTTAAGGTAACCAAGAGAAGCGCCAGAGTAGTTCGCAATCCGCGTACCGGCGCCAAACTGAACGTTCCTGCTAAGAAAGTTGTAAAATTCAAAGCAGCTCCGGCTCTTGACAAAGGTCTTTAATCTTTGATGATTGAAATTGCCTGGAGGGTGTAGTTACACCCTCTTTTTTTATCCTGCTACATGCTGTATCTTAGTTAAATAGATACCTTCCGAGACCATACTCCTGAAAAAAGTTGAATAAATTCAGCTTAAATTCACTATTTAAAATTTTCTAACATTTTTTTTATTACTTTTGACTTTTGAAACTGGTCCGTAATTCTTACCATGAATTGTATAATAGTCGACGACGATCAAATATCCTGCAAAATACTGGAAGGATTTGTGGCAAAGTCATCTACACTTAACCTTATCGGAACATATAACGATTCTGTCGAGGCGAGGAATATTATAACCAGTCGCCAGGATATTGACCTGATTATTCTTGATATTAAAATGCCGGAAATGGATGGATTCGACTTTATTATGAGTCTGGATAATCCACCGAATATTATTATTGTAACATCTGCAGAGGAATATGCTCTTAGGGCATTTGACTTTAATGTTGTTGATTTCCTGCTGAAGCCGATTTCATATGGACGTTTCTGCAAAGCCATCGACAAAACAGTCAGGTATTACTCCCGCAAAGAACCATCGAACACAGGCGATGAAGAGATATTCATCAAGAAGAGTTCATCTCTTGTTAAACTGAAACTTAAGGATATAATATTTGTTGAGGCTCTTGAGAATTATGTTACACTGAATACCAGTGATGACAAGTTCACAATTCATTTTACGATGAAAGCAATTGAAAACCAGCTGCCATCAGGTGTTTTTATAAGAGTTCACAGATCCTTTATTATAAACAAGAGCATGATCCAGACAATTAAAGAGAATACTCTTGATCTGCTTGTAGGAGATACACTCAAAAGCATTCCCGTCGGAAAATCATTCAGGGATTCTCTTCTGAATGATATTAATGTAATGGCGAGATAATCTTTTATCATTCTGATGCTTACCAACCGTCAGCTCTTCCTCCTTCACCTTGGACAGACTTCGGCTTCACCATTAATGTTAGAGATTGAAAAGGCCGAAGGTATCTATATGTACAGCCCCGGAGGCGAGAAATACATCGATCTGATTTCCGGAGTTTCGGTAAGTAATACGGGACACAGGCATCCTAAAGTGGTGGAAGCTGTTAAGAGCCAGGTTGATTCCTACCTTCATCTTATGGTCTACGGTGAACTGGTCCAGAGTCCTCAGGTAAAATATGCTCAACGTCTGGCTGAACTTCTCCCTGCATCCTTGAATGTATGCTATTTTGTTAATTCAGGCAGTGAAGCAGTTGAAGGTGCGCTAAAACTGTCAAAGAATTTTACCCGAAGAAGCAGGATAATATACTTCAGAAATTCTTACCATGGTGGCACCCATGGAGCTATGAGCGTCCAGGGCAGTGAGAAATTCAGAAATGGTTTCAGACCCTTGCTTCCTGATACATTCCAGATTGATTTCAATGATTTTTCATCCCTCAGTTCAATAGACAACCATACCGCATGTGTGATAATTGAACCGGTACAGGCAGAAGCCGGAGTTGTTTACCCTTCACCGGGCTTCCTTGAGGAGATCAGAGAGAGATGTACCAGGGAAGGAGCACTTCTGATATTTGATGAATCACAGACAGGATTCGGACGTACCGGACATTTATTTGCTATTGACAAATTCGGTGTCTTTCCTGATATACTTGTTCTGGCAAAAGCCCTGGGGGGTGGAATGCCACTGGGTGCATTCATTTCGTCAAAAGAGATTATGTCATCACTGATCAATGGTCCGGGACTGGGTCATATAACCACTTTTGGTGGCCATCCTGTGTGCTGCGCAGCCGGACTTGCTTCCCTGGAAGTAATACTGGAGGAAAATCTTACCGCTTCCTGCCCTGAAAAATCATCCCTTTTCAGAAAAGAACTCAGTCACCCTGCAATTTCAGAGATCAGAGGTGACGGACTTCTGATGGCAGTTAAGCTTGATAATCCGGACCTTGTTCAGAAAACAGTGAGACATGCACCCGAATTCGGACTGATCCTTGATTATTTCTTATTCTGTGATGACTCTTTCAGGATTGCTCCTCCTCTGATAATCGGCAGCCGGGAGATTGTGACAGCCTGCGGTAAGGTTAAAGAACTCCTGGATACGGTTATCAAAAATCAGGCGGGGAGATGAAAATCAGGCATTACCTTATTATAATAGTATTTCTATTTTTTTCTGTTACCTCTGAGGGACAGACCCCCGGGCGGGATATAGCATTGGTCCTGGAAAACCTGTTTGAAGGAATCTTAAATACTAAAGAGGATCAGGAGAAACTCAGAATAAATGATTCCATACGGCTGATAATTGGTGCCTATGCAGAATCGGATACGGTATTTACCCACAATTTTACAAACATTCGCTACCTGGGCCAGATCACCTCACCTGATTCACAACTGAAAATACTGACATGGAACCTGTTCCTGAGAAACAGCCCCAACAGATACTTTTGTTACTTTATCAGGAAGGGGGAAAAGAAGGAACCAAAAAGGGTATTTGTACTGACAGGGCAAAACAGGGATGAGCCCGTAAGGACTGATATAACCTATTCTGCAAATGACTGGTACGGAGCACTTTATTATGCTGTTCAGCCCTTCAGAATGAACAGAAAAGTTAATTACATACTTCTGGGATTTGATTATGGAAATTTATTGATTTCCAGGAAGATAATTGATGTTCTTTGCTTCACACCGGAAGGGGAGATAGTGCTTGGCAAGGATTGCTTTATCAGAGAACAGGAGGTCAAATTCAGGGAGGTTCTTGAATATTCACCTGAGGGTGTTGTTTCTTTGAGACTTCATAACCGCAGACTGATCATATTCGACCAGCTTGCTGTTGTAAAGAATATTAATGATAATGGCATGGAACAATACGGAGCCTCCGGCCTGACTTTCGACGGGTACAAACTTAAAAATGGAACATGGAGGTTTGTTCCGGACATTGATATAAGAAATGCAAAACAGGGTAAATAATGTCTGAAAAATCATGGATGCTACAAAAATGACATATCTCATCTGTTATGACGATCACCGGACTTTTACAGAGGATGTCAGAAAAAGATTTTCCGATAGTACACGCTACACTGTTGAATCATTCCACTCACGGCAGGAGTTTATTGATCACTGCAGGAGAGAGACTGAGAACAAGTCGTGCAAGGTGGCAATTATAGGTGTTCCGGAGGCTGCAGAACAGTTTGAAACAATTGAAAAGCTGACAGTTGAAGTTAAAAAATCAGATCCGAAAACAGGGCTGATCCTTTTAATTCCAGCCGCTAAAATGGAAGCTTTAATGAAGGTCGTCAGGTCCAATATAGATGCATATATACCCAGGAACACTAATGCAGTCCTGAGGATACACAATACCGTCAAAAAGCTGATAAGCGAACATAATATTTCAATTTACAGGAAAAGAAGGAACTTTTCATTATATGTGCTGCTCGCATTTCTGATTCTCTCCGCACTGGTGATTCTTATTGCATATATCAGGGTACCGGAATATTTTTAGTTTTCCTTTTTTTAGCAGATTTACACAGATTTTTTTAATACGAGTGACTATTTGTCAGTTGCCTGTAATGGCACATCTTTTGAATGTGAGGTGCGGAAACTCAATGTTTAATATAAAAACTAATATACCATGCAAACAGGTAAAATCGGTGTAACCACTGAGAATATTTTCCCGATAATCAAGAAGTTCCTTTATTCCGATCACGAGATTTTTTTGCGTGAACTTATTTCCAATGCTGTAGATGCAACACAGAAGCTGAAAGCAATGACATCTGCGGGCGATTATAAAGGTGAACTTGGGGATCTGACAATAAGGGTGGCTGTTGATAAGAAGAAAAAAACAATTACTGTTTCCGATAACGGGATAGGTATGACACAAGAGGAGATTGATAAGTTCCTCAACCAGATTGCATTTTCAAGTGCTAACGATTTTCTTGATAAATATAAAGATCAGGCCAATAATCTGATAGGTCATTTTGGTCTTGGCTTCTATTCATCATTCATGGTTTCGGATAAGGTTGAAGTTATAAGCAAATCATGGCAGGATGGGGCCCAGACTGTAAAATGGACCTGTGACGGAAGCCCGGAATTCACAATTGAAGAAGCTGAAAGAGATAACAGGGGAACCGACGTAATTCTGCATATCGACAAGCAATCAAAAGACTTCCTCGATGACAACAAGATAGAACAGTTACTTAAAAAATACTGCAAATTCCTGCCCATCGAAATCGCATTCGGAAAAGAACAGGAGTGGAAAGACGGAAAATATGTTGATACAGGAAAAGATAAAATCATTAATAACACAAAGCCCGCATGGACACTTAAACCCGCTGAGCTTAAGGAAGAAGATTACCAGAAGTTCTACCGGGAGCTTTATCCAATGGGTGAAGAGCCTTTGTTCAACATTCACCTGAATGTCGATTATCCTTTCAAACTGACAGGCATACTCTATTTTCCCAAAATAAAAAGTAATATCGAGATCCAGAAGAATAAGATACAGCTCTATAGCAACCAGGTATTTGTGACTGACTCGGTTGAAGGCATTGTACCGGAATTCCTGATGTTGTTGCACGGAGTTATTGACTCTCCCGATATTCCCCTGAACGTCTCGAGAAGCTATCTCCAGAACGATTCAAATGTCAAAAAAATATCAAGTCATATCACAAAGAAAGTGGCAGACAGACTTAATGAGATTTTCAAAACCAACAGAACGGAGTTTGAAAAGAAATGGGATAACCTGAAGCTTTTCATCATTTACGGAATGATCACCGAGGAAAAATTTTATGAAAAAGCATCAAAATTTGCACTACTGAAAAACACTGATGATAAATACTTTACATTCGAGGAATACGAAAAACTGATAAAGGAAAACCAGACTGACAAGAACAAATCCCTTGTCTACCTCTACTCAACAAATAAAACCGATCAATACACTTATATTGAAAAAGCAAGGAGCAAGGGTTATGATGTGCTAAATCTTGATGGTCAGCTTGATGTTCATCTTATCAACCATCTCGAAACAAAATTCAATGGATCCAGGTTTGTAAGGGTCGATTCCGATGTGATCGAAAAGTTGATCCAGAAGGATGAGCAGAGGGAGTCAAAACTGACGGAAGAACAGAAGGACGATCTGAGGAGTGTCTTCAACGTGAAGTCAAAATCAAAGGAGATGTTCAATGTTGTTTTTGAACCGCTCGACGAAAACGAAGCTCCCGTTCTTATAACACAGTCGGAATTTATGCGCAGAATGAAGGACATGGCCCAGATGGGTGGCGGAATGAACTTTTACGGTGACCTTCCCGACAGTTATAACCTGGTTGTCAATCCGAATCATCCTTTGGTACTGAAGATCAATGAAGACCTTATTACTGAAGCCGGGGCAAAGCTTACAGAGAACGGTGCAGAGAGGAAGAAGTTGAAGGAAGAGGTTGAATTCATGGAAAAGGAACATAGCAGTAAGAAACCCGAGGAAGTAAGCCAGCTCGAAAAAGATGACCTTGAGAAACTAAGGAAGGAGCTGTCAGGTATTGAGAATTCCAGGAAAGAGATCCTGGAAGCTTACGGGAGTAACAACAAAATTGTCAAACAGTTGGTAGACCTGGCTTTGCTGGGTAACAATATGCTCCGTGGAGAGGAGCTCAGCACCTTCGTGAAGAGAAGCGTGGAGTTGCTTTAAGGATTGTCTTGCGGTTTCAACAGAACATGTACTCACCCCCTTAATCCCCCTCTCTGCTTCGCAAAGAGGGGGAAACTGCATGTAATACAGCGAGATAAGCCCCCTTCCTTGCGT
>CAZKMH010000233.1:0-6116 GCA_964553395.1 uncultured Rikenellaceae bacterium
TGTCATAAAACTCTCTGTCCCAGGCCATTTGGAGTATAATCAGGTAACTCTCCCTTATCCACGCAAGATCAGTCCTCTGATAAAGTGAGTTGTCAAACTTCTCAAGATCATGTAAATATCTGTCGCGGAACATCAGACGAAGTCCCTCCTGCCACTCTCCCCTGAAAAGGTCAGCATAGATTGTATATGACACTTTGGATCCTGGTGGCAGGGCGGTTTCGTATCTCTTTTTTTGTGAGCCTTCCGCCCCGGTTCTCCGGGCCAGGGCACACACGGAGATGCCGTTCCCGGCCATAAATGAAGAATATCCAAGTTCCCATGCATTGTCGGGAAGTATAACCCGTACCGGGCGGAATCCCGGTCTGAAAAGAGAGGCTCTTGCCAGATCAGCAGGTCCAAAACCCGTTATATATATTGCAGAACTATCTTCACCGAAGGGTACTACATTGCTCAGAGTTACTGTATCTGTCCCGGTATTCTCAAAAATTATTTCACCGGAATAACCCGCTGCAGACGGTCCTGCCCGGGTGACACTGATCTTCAGAGTTCTGTTGACTGTCTGAAGAAAACTTCCATTATTCCTGACGGCATCATAATCTGCTGATGAACAATATTTCCCATCCAGAACAAAACTGAAAAACGGTTTGGCAGCAGTGAAGCTGAGGACAGCGCTGTCTGATAAAGAAATGCTGTCTGTTGTTAATCCCGGCCCTGGTTTAAAAATTATCTCATTGATTATTTGGGCATAAGTTGAAACTGAAGATAAGAGCAGTAACAGCAAAGAATACCAGAATTTTTTGCAGTTAAAATCCTTTGGAATTGATATATGTATTAACATAGAGAATCTGAAATCACATGCAAGTTAAACAAAACGGCATATTTCAAAATTAAAGCTTCCTCTCCAATATCCATTGCAATAATAACAGAAGGGTAATAAAAAAATTGTCTTCACGGTTTTTTAGGGAATAAATACTGTAATTCCTCCGTTATTTATTTAGAAATTAATTAATAATTAGTACTTTTGATTAAATCCTAACTACTGTGGGGATGTCCAAGACTGTTAAAATACTGAAATACTCAGTAATATTTATTTTTATTACTATTATTGCAGGTTGCGCTCCGGCTCAGAAGAATCCTTATTATAAGAAACGGGAGCAGACTTCAAGGGTAAATACCTCCCAGCTTGGCAGGAACAGGTATTATTTTTCACAGGGGTATCAGAAAAAGCTTCTCAAAAGCTACAAAAAGAGAAGATACTAGAATTATTCGTCACAATCAAATTTCAGACCGTCATAAGCAAGCATTATGCCTGGGGGTAATTCACTGTTTACCTGTTCGTGAAGGCCCATCTGATGACTGATATGCGTTATAAATGCCTTGCGCGGTGATATTTCCCTGATTAAATCAAGTGCTTCCCTGAGACTAAAATGCGAAATATGTTTCTCCTTTCTGAGAGCATTAATTACCAGGTACTTAACTCCGATCAGTTTTTCCTTGCTCTCCTGGGGAATATAATTGGCATCGGTTATATATGCAAATTCCCCGATCCTGAAGCCATAGATCTCGAGATGCAAATGACGCACTCTGACCGGTATTATTTCTATACCCCTGATCATAAAACTAAAATCAGTAACAGGATTTAATCTCATTTTTGGGATTCCCGGATACTGGTACTCGGCAAAGACGTAAGAAAACTCACTTCTGACAGCCTTCTGTACCCTTTCCTCGGCATATATGTCAATTGCATCCTGGCTTTTATAATTGAACGCTCTTACGTCATCCATGCCGGCGATATGATCTTTATGTTCATGAGTTAGTATTATTGAATCGAGTTTCTTCACATTTTCCCTCAGCATCTGCTGGCGGAAATCGGGACCCGCATCAAAGAGAAGTGTAGTATTATCCTTTTCAAGGAGCAAAGAAGTTCTCAGCCTCTTGTCATGGGGATCATCAGACAGACAGGTATTACATTCGCAGGCAATTACCGGAACACCCTGTGACGTACCTGTACCCAGAAAAGTAATTTTCACTTCTTCAATATTTTCCCGGCAAACCTATATTAAAATTCCCTAAACGCAAACAGATCCGGTAATTTTATCAGGCCAATCCGTTCTTCATATTTTATTATATTTGACAAACTTATAAACTTTGAAAGGAAGGCTTTATCTGATTCCGGTTACGCTCGGAGGAAACGATTTCTCAGCAGTCATACCCGAAAAAGTACTTGAAATAACAAGACGGCTGAGGTTTTTTGTTGTTGAGGAAATCCGTAGTGCCAGAAGATATCTGAGGCTTATTGACAGATCATTCCCAATTGATGAGACCCGGTTTTACGAATTGAACGAGCATACCAGTGAAACAGATATTGACCAGTTCCTCGACCCTGTAATAAATGGGTCCGATATGGGACTGATGAGTGAGGCCGGCCTCCCAGGAATTGCCGATCCCGGTGCAAAGCTGATTTCCCTTGCTCACCGGAAGAAACTCACTGTTATCCCCCTTCCGGGCCCGTCTTCAATAATCCTTGCACTGATCTCCTCAGGATTGAATGGTCAGAATTTCACATTTAACGGGTATCTTCCGGTCAATTCTGCCGAAAGAGCTGCAAGGCTCAGGGAACTTGAAAGACGGGCACGCGAGGGATATGCACAGATATTCATGGAAACCCCTTACAGGAACCAGAAAATGATCGAAACAATTTTGTCTGTCTGCAATGATGAGACTTTATTGTGCATTGCATCAGATATAACATTGCCATCCGAATCGATCAGGACAATGAAGGTATCCGGGTGGAAATCAGAAAAGCCGGACCTTAGGGACCGGCTTGTCGTTTATGTTTTGCAGTAATATTATCTGCCGCTTCCTACAATTACACTATCCAGCTCCACATCGAACAGAAGCGGAGTATACGATGGCATATAGTATCCTGAATTGCCATAACCCAGATAAGATGGAATGAGGATTTTTGCCGTGCCTCCCTCACGCATAAGCATCACAGCTTCATCGAATCCCGGAATAACAAATCCCTCACCTACAGGAAATTTATAGGCAGGATCGCCCTCATTACTGTCAAATTCGGTTCCGTCAAGTAAATATCCTGTGTAGAAAACCAGAGCTGAATCACCTGCTACAGGCTGATCTCCAGTTCCGGCAGTAACGTCTAAATAATATAAGCCGCTCTGTTTCAGTGTGAAATTAAGGTCAGGGTGGTCGCTTAGATATTTCTGTATCTTCTCGGCTTCCTGTTCTTCGTACTTTTTTGTAGGATCACAAGAAGAAACCAGTGATATTATCAAAGCTGCAAAAAGTACATTTTTAATTAAGTTGCTCATCTTTAACATTGTTAAGAATTTATTTAAATTAACCAACCCGCTAAGTATTCCGATTAACGGAGTTTCAATATTTTAACATTATAAACAAGAACAGATCTGGATGGTATTTTGTTGCCATCACCTTTCAGACCATATGCAAGAAACGGAGGAAGGATAAATATAGCTTCCCCTTCAGGTTTCAGCATCCTTAATCCCTGCTCCAGTCCCGGTTCTATTTCGCTTCTGCTGAGGACAAGCTCTTTTGGTCCGTTCTCTTCTGAAGAATAGCAGCCTGTTCCGTCAAGCAATTCGCAGGTATATTCCATTATAATTTTGTCATTATCAGTTAAATAACTCCCCACACCCTCCTTCTCTATCATGTACCACAATCCCGAGGGAGTTTCAGTCATATTCAGGGCTCTGCGTTCAATATAACTTTGAATCCTCTCCCTGTCCTTCTGAACCAGGAACCTGTTAAGTGCAGCCATTTCCTTTTTTCCCGGTCTGCTCCGGCTTCCTGTTTCTTCAGACCCTGTTTTGCAGGAAATAGTTGCAATCAATAATAACGTAATTATTGCAAACCTTATTATCATTTGCTAAACATTACCGTTGTATCTGCTGAAATTCACTTTCAACACATTAAGAAAATAGCTGATTGTGTTTTCAAGAGTATCCCTGTATTCACCCCCTGATGCATTCAGATGTCCGCCACCTGAAAAAAATTCGGCTGCAAATTCATTGACGGGAAAGCTGCCTTTTGAACGGAATGATATTTTTATGAAACCCTCCTTTTCAGTGAAGAAAGCTGAGAAGACAATTCCCTTTATGGATAAGGGCATATTAACAAATCCTTCAGTGTCGCCCTTCACGTGGTCATATGCGGCAAGGTCGTTTTTTGTAAGATAGATATATGCACTCTGGTATTCCGGAATGACAACCATTCTTTGATTCAGGGCAAATCCCTGCAGTCTCAGTTTCTGGGCAGAGAAATTATTGTAGATCAGGTTAATGATCTTTTCCTTCTCAATCCCTGTTTCCAGCAGATCCGCAACTATCCTGAAAGTCCGGCTTGAATAGTTACCATGGTTAAAGTTACCCGTATCAGTAATGATGCCGATATAAATTGCTTCAGAATATGATCTGTCGGTAAACGTTCCGCCATTGATCTCAGTTACAATCTCATGAACAAGTTCCGTTGTTGCACAAAATGCAGGGTCAGTTATCTCAAAGTCAGCGTAGCCCTTAGGATCGAGATGATGATCAATCACGATCTTCTTTGCTTTTGCCTCTGTAACAATGCTCTCCATATCCCCAAGTCTGTCGGGCTGATTAAAATCGAGCATCACAATAACATCGGCTTTCCCTATCAGATTTTTGCAGACTTCCCTGTCACGCGTAAATACTTTGATCTGATCAGCGCCGTCCATCCACTTCAGAAACTCCTGAAGGTTATTGGGAGTAATCATATCAACATTTTTCCCCTTTGATTTATAAAAATGATATAGTGCCAGTTGCGATCCGATAGTATCTCCGTCAGGATTTATATGGCTTATCAGGAGTATATTCCCTGTAGTGAAAAAATGTTCTGATAATTCTTTTGTATATTTGGATAAATCTAACATCTTTGCTGCTCAAATTCAGGGGGCAAAGATAAACATTATTCCTGAAGACAAACGCCGAATGTTCAATTACATAACGACCCAGTATGGAAGGTGATTTTACTTTTGCGATGATCAAACCCAATTCAGTCAGGACAGGGAAAACAGGACCGATCCTGTCAATGATCAATGAAGCAGGATTTGAGATATCGGCAATGAAAATGCTCAGAATGACCACCCGGCAGGCTAAATCTTTCTATTCCGTACATGCAGACAAACCATTTTACGAGAGCCTTGTGGAATTCATGACCTCCGGACCGGTAATAGCAATGATCCTCAGACACAGCAATGCTGTTGAAGAATTCCGGAAGCTAATCGGCGCCACTGATCCTGAAAATGCCGAGCCGGGAACAATCAGGAAGATATTTGCCGTATCGGTTCAGATGAATGCGGTTCATGGTTCAGACAGCGATGAGAATGCACGCAGAGAAACCGATTTTTTCTTTTCAACAATTGAGAGGTTCTGATTTAATTTGCTTCCGATAATAGATGGATACAAAAATGAATGTTGACTTTTCGGACCGTAAAACTCTGGAAAAGTATTCATCAGCGTTCACCCTCTCCGATATGGAGATTTTCATATTCCCGGAGCTTTTCTACCCCCTTGTGCTTGCAAATATCATGTCGCCAATCCTGTGGAGCTGGAGGAAGGATCCATGGTTTAAGGATATAGATAATAAAGGATTCAACTATAAGGTCAACAGGATCAAGCAGTTCATAATCCAGAATTATGTTTTCAATCTCGACCTCTCAACCTGGGGACTCACAACCAAAACCAGGGAGATAGAAAGATTCAGGGATTTTTTTGATATGGATCTGCTGAGGCAGTCAAATGCACTTTTTGGTTATGAGGGCGACAAATATTATTTCGATATTGACATAAGGAAGCATTTCGGCCTTGACAAATATAATTCAGATGTTATCCCTTACTGGAAAACCGAGACTATTGAAGCAATGACTGCTTTCAGGTACAGGGAAAATTTCACAACAGGGGCCGGAGAGTGTGTTTCGTTATCTGCGCTTTATGCAGCAGCAATTTTTGTTGTGGCCAGAATACCGCTTGAAAAGATTTTCCTGATTGCAACTCCCCTTCATTCACAGAATTTTATAATTGAGAAAGAGGGACTTATTACAAATAACAGGAGAA
>CAZKMH010000234.1:0-6109 GCA_964553395.1 uncultured Rikenellaceae bacterium
CCTCCGAAGCTTTCTTTGGCATCCGAAGCTTTAGCGCAGGATGCAGCGAAGGAGGAACTTATCATTATCCTGCCATTTAAGGGCGGCGCAAATTACAAAATATTTCATGAAGGTGGGAATTATCGCCAATATATATACTGGCCCTTGTTCCATATAATGGATTTAACTCCTTCCCCTTTCAGGGGGAAGGTTGGGAAGGGGGTGCTAAGTGATCTCTCCAGCAATCGGCCTGCCCAGACACTCTATGACCTCCTCCCTCTTAGAACATTTACCAAGCAGTAACATCAGCTTGGTGACAGAAGCCTCAGACGTTATATCCTTACCGCTAATTACCCCGGCCGCCAGCATCTCCCTGCTCGTTTCATATAACCCCATTTCCACACTTCCTCCATGGCATTGAGTTACGTTAAATATGATACCGCCTTTCCGGATAAAGAGCTTGAGATCATCCAGGAACCACTTGTAAGTGGGAGCATTTCCCGATCCAAAGGTCTCAATAATAAGGGCTTTGAGCCCTTTGGTATTTATAACCGCATTGACAAAATTTCTGTTGAGCCCCGGAAAAAGCTTCATGATAGCCACGTTATTGTCAAACCTTTTATGAACTTTTAATTTACTGTTCTCAGGGGGATAATGAATAAGGTTGTAATTGTATCTCAAATGCAGACCCACAACTGCAAGAGGAGGATAATTCGGGGAATTGAAAGCATCAAAATGTTCAGCGCTGAATTTGGTGGTGCGGTTTCCTCTTGTAAGCTCATTATCGAAATAGATACAAACCTCCGGGACAACCGGGGAACCGTCTTTACAGGCAGCAGCTATTTCAATGGAGGTAATAAGGTTTTCCCTGCCATCAGTACGCGGGAGACCAATCGGCAACTGCGATCCGGTAAATACCACAGGTTTGGAAAGGTTTTCAAGCATGAAGCTCAGGGCCGATGCTGAATATGCCATCGTATCTGTTCCGTGCAATACAACAAATCCGTCGAACTTGTCATAATTCTCTTCGATAATCTCAGCCAGCGTTATCCAGATTGCAGGGTCGATGTTTGAAGAATCCTTCACGGGATCAAACGAGACAGATTGAAGGTCGTACCCGAAACTGCTGAGGACAGGAACATGTTTGGTAATATGATTGAAATCGATAGGGATCAGCGATCCTGTAACAGGATCGTGCACCATACCTATAGTCCCGCCGGTATAAATTATAAGAAGCGACGTTTCCTTACTCCCTTTCATGTTGCAATCAGATATTAAACAGCCGGCATGAGTTTTCGTAAGTAATTGCTGCAGACTCTTCCTCACTCACTCCAAGGACCTCTGCAAGTTTCCTGTTAATAATGCAAATATACGAACTCTCATTTCTTTTACCTCTGAAAGGGACAGGGGCAAGATAGGGAGAATCAGTTTCGAGTATTACATGCTCAATTCCGGCAGATTTTACAATTTCACCAAGCAGGGAGTTCTTGAACGTTAGTGTTCCACCTATGCCAAGCTTAAATCCCATGCCTGCAGCTTTGTCTGCATCATGCGCGTCTCCCGAAAAAGCATGGAAAACACCTGAGAGCTTTTCACCCTTAAACTCATCAAGAACAGAAAATACCTCCCGGATGGAATTCCTCGAATGAATGACAACCGGAAGACCGGATCTGATTGCAAATGCCACCTGTCTTCTGAAGGCTTCCAGTTGTTCTGACAAATGAGTCTTATCCCAGTAAAGATCAATACCTGTTTCACTTACTGCAATAAACTTGTTTGAGGAGGCAATTTCTTCCAGTCTGTCAAGCTGAGAATTATAATCTGCATATACTGATGTGGGATGAAGTCCGATCATTGGCAGACAGGTATCCTTATATCTTTCAACGGCCGAAAGCATTGGTTCAACGGTATTTATATCAATATTGGGCATCAGGAGCTTTACCACACCTGATGAAACAGCCCTGCCCACCATCTCATCCCTGTCGGAATCAAATTCCGGGAGAAAAAGATGAGTGTGTGTATCAATCAGTTGCATCAGACAACACCCTGTGCGATCATAGCATTTGCCACCTTCACAAATCCTCCGATATTGGCGCCGTCGACATAATTAATAAAACCGTCAGATTGTGTGCCGAATTTAACACAGGTTTCGTGAATGTCTTTCATAATCAAATGAAGTCTGGCATCTACTTCCTCGCGGGTCCATGGAAGCCTCATTGAGTTTTGAGTCATTTCAAGTCCGGATGTTGCAACACCACCTGCATTGGCAGCTTTCCCCGGTCCATACAGGGTTTTTGCTTTAAGGAATACTCTTACTGCCTCCGGGGTGGAAGGCATGTTGGCTCCTTCACATACACAAATACAGTCATTTTTCACAAGCAGTTTAGCATCATTTTCATCAATCTCGTTTTGGGTGGCATTTGGCATCGCTATATCACATTTAATTATCCACGGTCTGCGACCTTCAAAATACTCAACCTTGTACTTATCTGCATACTCTTTGATCCTTCCTCTTTTTACATTCTTCAGTTCAATTATATATTTCAGCTTTTCGGCGTCTATACCGTTGGGATCGTAAATAAAGCCGTTGGAGTCGGAAGAGGTTACTACCTTACCTCCCAGCTGGGTGACCTTTTCCGTTGCATATTGTGCAACATTACCTGATCCGGAGATACAGACTTTTTTATCCTTGATACTTTCATTCCGGGTAGCCAGCATTTCCTCAGCAAAATAGGTGGCTCCGTAACCGGTTGCTTCGGGTCTGATAAGAGAGCCGCCCCATTCAATTCCTTTACCTGTCAATACCCCTGTAAACTCATTTTTCAGCCGTTTGTACTGACCAAAAAGATAACCGATCTCCCTGCCACCAACACCAATGTCTCCCGCGGGCACGTCAGTGTCGGCACCAATATGACGGAACAGCTCTGACATGAAACTCTGGCAAAATCTCATAACCTCATTATCGGATTTGCCTTTAGGATCGAAATCGGATCCGCCTTTACCCCCACCCATAGGGAGAGTTGTAAGACTATTCTTGAATACCTGTTCAAATGCGAGGAATTTCAGAATTCCAAGGTTAACAGTGGGATGGAACCTGATCCCTCCCTTGTATGGACCGATGGCACTGTTCATCTCAATCCTGAAACCCCGGTTGATCTGAATATCGCCTTTATCATCCAGCCATGGAACTCTGAAAATAATTGTTCTTTCAGGTTCCGCGATCCTCTCGAGGATCTTGGCATGTTTATATTTAGGATTTTCCTCGATAAACGGGATAAGTGATTCTGAAACTTCCTGAACGGCCTGGTGAAACTCATTTTCTCCAGGATTTTTGGCTTTGATCATCGCCATGAATTGTTGCACTTTTGGATCCATTGATTTTAAAAATATTTATTAGTTTAATAGGTTTGCAAAAATAGAAAAACAATGGATAAATGTTGATGTTGATCCGGGAAAATATTTCTGTTTAATAAGACCGAAGACCGAAGTCCGAAGTCCGAAGACCGAAATTTAAACTTCCGACTTCCGACTTCCGACTCCTGACCTCCGACTTCCGACTCCTGACTTCCGACTTCATAAAGTAGTCACGCAATCCGGTAAAGGTTACCGGGATAGCATTTAATCAATCCCTTGAACTCCATCTGAAGGAGAATCGCAGAAAGTTTATAAACAGGAAGGCTCAATGATCTGCAGATCGTGTCAATTGTAAGTTCGCTTTCCCCCGAAAGAAGTTCAAAAACCGACTTCTCGGTATCGTCCAGTTCTGAAAACAGGGTTCTCTGAACAGCCGGCTTCGATTTTTCTGTTTTCCAGTCAAGAATGTACTCTATATCTTCAGCATTCTCTACCAGTGCCGCTTTATTGCTCTTAATGAGACTGTTACATCCGGCTGACCATTGATCTTCAGGTCTTCCGGGGACAGCAAGGACATCACGGTTGTAGGAATTTGCAATGTCGGCAGTGATCAGGGCACCTCCCTTGATGCCCGATTCAACGATAAGCGTTGCGTCCGCGAGCCCGGCTATGATACGGTTTCTCTTTATGAAATTGTTACGTTCCGGCAGGGCATCAGATAAAAAATCGCTAAGAAGCCCGCCGTTACTGACCATTGCTTCAGCTGTTGACCTGTGAATTGCAGGATAAATGGTGTTGAAACCATGTCCGAGGACACCCACTGTCTGAAGGTTATTTGAAAGAGCTGCTTTATGAGACGCAATATCAATTCCGTAAGCCAGTCCGCTCACGATTATAAGATCAGAATGCCCTGTTGCCAGTGCTCCTATAATCTTGTCACATAATTCTTTGCCTCTGGTGGTTGCGCTCCTTGTCCCTACAACGCTCAGTATTTTAGGGGAATTCAGGTCACTCGTACCCTTATAGAAAAAAACTACCGGAGAATCATCACATTGTCGCAATCTGAAGGGATAGTCGTTGTCAAGGTAGAAAAATGTTTTGATCCGGTTTTTTGTTACGTATCCGGCTTCTTTTTCCGCAGCTTCAAGATAAGTACGGTTGCTGATGTATTTTGCAAGTCCTGAACCAATGCCAGGGATATTGACCAGGGTTCTGAAAGGTTCATGAAAAACAGCTTCAACGCTTCCGAAATGTGATACAAGCTTTCGGGCATTAATATCACCTATCCTCGGAATAAGGCCTAAAGCAATTTTATGCTTCAGCGAGACATTTTCAGACATAGCACTTAGAAATGAGACATACAAATATAATAAAAAAACCCCAAATCCAACTATCAACCCCCCAACCCGGCTGGCGGTGCCGGGGGTCATTCAAACCACCCCCATATCCAGCATCGAATTAGCAACCTTAAGGAATCCTGCAATATTTGCACCTTTGACATAATCAACATACCCATCGTCCTGCTTGCCATATCTGCAGCATTGGCCGTGAATATTCCGCATTATTTCATGGAGCCTGCCGTCAACTTCCTGCATGTTCCATCTCATCTTCATGGCATTCTGTGTCATTTCAAGCCCGGAAGTTGCAACACCACCTGCATTCACAGCTTTACCCGGAGCAAATAAAGTCTTGTTTTTATTGAAAGTTTCCACAGCTTCCGGAGTGCAACCCATATTGGAAACTTCAGCTACAAGGAGGACTCCGTTATTAATCAGATTTCTGGCATCGTCACCATTAAGTTCGTTTTGTGTGGCGCATGGTAAAGCAATATCGACTTTAACTTCCCATGGTTTCTTCTCTCCATGAAATTCAACTCCCTCAAATGCATATGAATATGGCTTTACGATATCCTGGTTGGATGAACGAAGCTCCAGCATATAATCGATCTTTTTCCCTGAGATCCCTTCCGGATCGTAAACGTAACCGTCAGGACCTGAAATTGTTACGATCTTAGCTCCGAGCTCGGTTGCCTTAAGAGCAGCACCCCAGGCTACATTTCCGAATCCGGATATTGAAATGGTTTTGTCCTTAAGTGTTTCATTCTTTGCTGCGAGCATTTCCTCTGCAAAATATATAGCTCCGAAACCGGTTGCTTCGGGTCTGATCAGCGAACCACCCCAGTTGCTGCCCTTGCCGGTAAGAACTCCTGTATGATCGCCTGCAAGGCGTTTGTACATTCCATAGAGGAATCCGATTTCACGGCCTCCGATTCCTATGTCACCGGCAGGCACGTCGGTTTCGGGGCCAATATATCTCCAGAGTTCGAGCATAAATGCCTGGCAGAATCTCATAACTTCGGCAGTGGATTTTCCCTTAGGATCGAAATCCGAACCACCTTTACCTCCGCCCATGGGAAGTGTGGTTAGCGCATTTTTGAATATCTGTTCAAATCCAAGGAATTTCAATATGGACAGGTTCACACTTGGATGGAACCGCAAACCTCCCTTATAAGGGCCGATGGCATTGTTAAATTGTATCCTGTATGCAAGATTCACTTTCACATTACCATCATCATCAACCCATGGTACCTTGAACATCACTATCCGGTCGGGCTCAATAATACGTTCGATTATATTGGCAGATTCGAATTGCGGATTTTCATTGTATACTTCCTCAATTGATTCAAGTACTTCCCTTACAGCCTGCAGATATTCAACCTCACCGGGATGTTTCTTTTCGAGGTTGTTCATTATCTTATCGACATTCATTTTATAAA
>CAZKMH010000235.1:0-6094 GCA_964553395.1 uncultured Rikenellaceae bacterium
AAATCCGTTGCATTTATAATTATCTACCTGGTTATTTTCCAGACCCTGATTCTAAGGGTCCCGTTCAGTAATGCACTGGTTACAGCCGGGGGAATAGCTCTGGTCATCTTCGGCCTGGCATTCTTCCTGGAGGGTCTTGTACTGGGTTTTATGCCTCTCGGGGAACGGGTCGGGGTAAAACTGCCTGCCCGTACAGGCATTATTGTGATCTCTATTTTCGGTCTTATACTGGGCTTCGGAACAACCCTTGCTGAACCGGAGATAGCTGCACTCAGGACAGCTGGCCTGATGGTAACCGCCTGGGACTCACCCCTGTTATACATGCTGTTGGAACAATATGCCGATTGGGTTGTGTTTGCTACCGGCATAGGAGTAGGAATAGCAGTTGCGATGGGGATGTTCAGATTTTACTATAATATCCCGATCAAACCCTTCATATTGATAGTTGTCCCGGTTTGCCTGGCTGCCACGATCTATTTTTCGTTCGACACAAATCTTAACCAGACTATAGGCCTCGCATGGGATTGCGGCGCTGTTACGACAGGCGCTGTTACCGTGCCCCTCGTCCTTGCCCTTGGCATAGGAGTTTCAAGAACTGCCAGCAAGGGCAAGGGTACAAGCAAAGGATTCGGTGTTATTCTGCTGGCATCGGTAGTGCCTGTTCTGACTGTTTTCGCTCTTGCATATGTTCTGAATTTCAAAGCGCCGGGACCAACAACTGAGGTCAACTTTTTTTCACCGGCCGGACGTGAGAAAGCGTTGATGCTTTTCGATAGTGAAGCTGATCTCATGCAACATGCATTCTCCCATGGAAGTGAAGCCGGCAGGCGTGCATTCTTTTCGGATGATGGGGCATACCGGACAGCAATTCTTTCATTACAGGATGATGAAGCAAAACGAAGTTCCCTGTTAGGCACCATGTCGCTCGAAAAATGGATAATTGAGAATGCATCGGATGAGGAAAGAGACTTGCTGTCGGATGTTGAACTATCAGGAGAGAATGACATTAAGTACTCTTTCGGTGAAACGCTCAGGGAGGAGTCTCTCGGGGGGATCAGGGCGGTAATTCCCCTTACTTTACTTCTGGTCATTGTCCTGCTGGGATTCCTCAGGGAGAAGCTGAGATACAAGGATGAAGTTATACTCGGGATAATATTCAGCTTAATCGGTATGACACTTCTTACTGCCGGCATTAAGCTCGGTCTTGCTACCCTGGGAAGTGAAGTCGGTGCCCAGCTGCCAAGAGCTTTCGCCAGGGAAGAGAAATTTGTCGACAGGGTCGTAATTCGAAATTTTAACAGGGATTTACTTTACAATACAATTGCTCCTGATGGCACACGAAAAACCTGGTTCAATTATATGGAGGATAATAAGATGCGTCCGATTGAGTTTCATCCGCAATATTTCAATGAAACCACTCAAACGTATGAACATATTATAACCAGGCCTCCCCTGTTTGGCAGCAAGCTCTCCGTACTTGGGATCATCCTGGTGCTTGTATTTGCCTTTGGCATGGGGTATGGCGCCACACTTGCCGAACCGGCGCTCAGCGCCCTTGGAATGACGGTGGAAGGGATAACTGTCGGCACAATTAAACGGATGCAGATTGTTCAGGTGGTTTCGATAGGCGTGGGAATCGGAATGATAGCCGGCATCTGCCGTATTCTTTTTAATCTGCCACTGGTATGGTTAATTGTAGGTTCCTATATTATTCTGCTACCACTTACACTTCTGAGCGAAGAAGAATTCACTTCAATCGCCTGGGACGGAGGCGGAGTAACAACCGGTCCCGTGACAGTTCCGTTGGTGCTTGCCATGGGATTAAGCATTGGGGGTGCACTTAATATCTCCGACGGATTCGGAGTGCTTGCACTGGCATCATCATTTCCAATTCTTACGGCTCTGTTGTTCGGCTTGTTTACACAGGCAAAACAGAGGAGATCTATCCGTACCAGTAAAATTGCTGCAGAAAATGAATAACGATACGCCACAGAAGGATAAAGTTTTCTCGCCGTCAAGAACAGTGTGGAGAACACAAATGACAAAGGGAACTTATACCCCCAACAGGGTAAGCAGGATCACATGTTTCGTGAGTGAGATCCTGAGTGAAAAAGTCTCGCGGTTTCTGAATGACCTGGGGGTTATAGTTTACATAGAAAACGGAAGGGTTGTGCGCAAAACAATTAAATCAAGATCGTTTGGACTTCCGGGTGAGATCTTCGGCCTTCGCGATTCTGCAGTGGATGTTTACCGGTTCACGGTACCAAGAGAGAATTCAAGGGAAGTTATTAACCATATTGTTGATATTGCAGAACTTCACATTCCGGGAAGAGGCACAATATTTTCTCAGGATCTTATAGAGTTCAGCAAGGAAACACCTTCCATAAACCTTGATTTTCTCGCAAATACGAAGAGCAGGGATTATAAGGACATTCTCCTTCACAAGCTCTCCTGCGTGGTATGCATTCTTTCGGAACCCGGCAGCGGCGAATTCATGGCTAAAACCGCCCTCGACCTTGGGATCTGTGTTCCGCTCGTGACTTTCGGGACAGGAAATGACATAAGAGATCAGCTTGGATTGATCCGTATCACAATTTCGGCGGAAAAAGAAATTGTGCATCTTGTGATGCCTGAACACGATTCTGAAAGTATAATCAGGATACTTATCGAGCAAAGCAGACTGGACCGGCCAGGCCGCGGCTTTATTTACCAGACCCCGGTTTCAATGGGATTGCTCGACACATATCTTAAAATCGGTAAGCAGAAATATGCTGCCAGCATAGAACAGATCATTGCAGCCATCGATCAGCTGAAATCAGGTACAGGCTGGAGAAGAAGACTCGATGCGGAGCACCAGGAGAAAAAAACAGGTAAGTCACTGCTGCCTCTCGACAATTGCGAGATCTCAATCATTTCTGATGAGGACAGGATAGACAAGCTGCGTGCAGCATGTCTTCAGGTCGGTGCAAGGGGAGCAACCTCAACAAGAGTTGTGCCACTGGCAGGCAGGAATGAAGAAGAAATTACTTCAAGCATGATACGAAGCGCGATCAGTGTTCCTGCAGAAATTACCGATAATGTTGTGGATATTCTTCTTGAGACAAGTACAATCAAGGATGATCCTACCGACCGGATTCATATTCTCGACTCTCCTGCCGCATACGTTCATACATTGTAAAGTATCATCTCTGACATAGTTTTTTGTATGGACAAAACCTGCATTTACTCCAGGTATCTTCTGTCATTACAAATGGCTCGTCCATTCCGAAAATAACTCCGATCGTCTGCATAAGGCAGTCAATGAACTCCGCTCTGACAACCCGGTAATCCTCAACTATCAGTCCATCCTTAAATATTAGCTTTTCCGAAAGGTCGTCGCCCTGCAATTTCTTCAGCTTATAAACTGCCGGTGCTACAACAGCTTCCGGTATTTCTGCCAGGTAAGCCTCACAATAAAGTAACGTTTGCAGCCATCCGTCAAGCTCCTTATCCCTGTCGTCCTCAAAAAGTGCACCCGTTGAATTGACACTGTCTGATATTTTTCCGGTCTTGTAATCGATGATCCTTGTTATTCCGCCTTTTATATCGACCCTGTCAATCTTCCCTCCGACCCATAATTTAATATCACTTTTATCAGTACGGAGTGTCACCGGAAATCCAACCGGATTTTCAAATGATAAGATGGTCAGCGGCGCAGCAGCTTTATCCCGGAGTAGTATCCTTTCAATGAATACCAGAAGTACGTCTCTGATTATCAGCTCATTTACAGCAACAATAGAATTATTTTCACGTTTGAAATTCTCCCTGATTGCATCAACAATCACGGCAAATATATCACGCTTATTGATCAACAGTGCATCTAATGCACTATTATCAAGCACTTTACCTTTGTATTTTTCATACAGTTTTTTTATGGCTGAATGAAGAAGTGTGCCAAGCATTGCAGGATCTATTTCCTCTGTGATTTTTTCCTTTTCCTCCAGTTCATTAACGTACCTGTAATAAAATTTCATCCTGCAATTGAGCCAGGTATTTATTGCAGAAGGTGAAAAATATTTCTTCTTCCCGGAACCATCATTTGTGAACCTTGAGATCAGTCTCAGGTTATGTTCTTCTGTTCTTTCAAGAATTGTATTTACGGTACTCTGGTTTTTTATAACAAAGCTCAGGTTTTTAAATTCCGGTTTGCGCACAGGATCATATTTCATTTGCAGCAGGAACCTGCTGACCTCACCGCTTTTTAATCCCTCGGAATCAGAATTGTAAAGAAACGTAACATTTTCCGCTCTGTGCAGAAGTCTGTAAAAATGATAAGCATAGATTGATTCCTGATGATTGATTGATGGCAACCCGAAGGCTTCACGAAGGGTGAATGGTATGAAGGATGATGAAACTGTTACCGCAGGCAGGATCCCTTCATTGACGGAAAGCATGATAATATTTTTAAAATCCAACGTTCTTGATTCCAGAATCCCCATAATCTGGATACCTGACAGAGGTTCACCTGAAAAAGGAACAGACTGGATCCTTAAAAGTCTGTCCAGTATACGTGACCATGTCTCCACAGACAGGCTTACTTCCTCACCGGAAGTAACTGCATCGAGCCGGTTAAGGGATAGTATTACACTGTAAATGAACTCATTTCTTATCTTTTTTTGAACGGATACATTTTCCGTTTCCCCGTCTTCTGCATTTGCTTGCGAGCCGATAAGTGACAGAATTTCTTTCAGATATGCGGATAAAAGTGCAGGTGAAGAGGGCTTTTTAAAGAACAGTGAAAGGTTTTGCGTGCGGGAAAGTATGTCTGAAGGGATCCACAAAAGGTTCTTTTCGGTTATCTCATTGATTATTTCGTTTTCCTGCTCATCAAGTAATTCCAGAATAAGAGAATCCTTAAGTACTTTAATAACATCCTGATGATTGAAAAGAAGTGTTCCATTTTCTTTCCGGGCTCTGTGCTGCAAATCGAGAAGCCGTCGTACAAGATTATAAACAGATGTATGTCGGAGCGGATACCCCATTGTTATGTTAATATCCGTTATGTTCTCCGGCAGGCTGGAAAGGACCGGTATCAGCAGATTCTCATCGGCCAGGATCACAGCTGTTTCGTGTGCATTTTCATCTGTCAGGTCTGTCAGATCAGCAATCAGTTCAGGGATCAGCTTAACCTGACCAACGTCGGATGACGTATCTATGGTCTGTCTTTTAATATTGCCATTATTTTGTGAAAGCAATGTATCATAATTCCAGTCTTCCGGCATATTATTTCCAAAGAGGGCAAGATTGGCCCTCAGGAAATATCCGGCTGAATTAAGCCTGCTGCCGCTGATGTATGAATTATCATAGTCCCAGTAGAATCTTGCTTTACCTTCCTTTTTAAGCCTGGTCATGATCTCCTTTTCACATTCATTCAAAGCGTTGAAGCCTATAAAATGGACCACGTCCCATTTCATCCCTGTTGAGTCCTTATGATTAAGATCTTCAACAACATCCCTGAATATCATCCCTTCATATCCCAGTTTTTTCTCTTTCAGGAGGGACCTGAATTCAGTGTAAAGCTCAGTCAGGATCGCCCAGACACTTAAAAATCCGGCTTTTTCCCTTGTCAGTTTTTCAGGATTTACATTTGTCCAGAAACGCCGTATGATCTCTGTCTGTTCCTTCGTCAGGCCTCCGAACTGCTCATCTATCTTCTTTAATTCCTGCACATTACGAAATACTCTGGATGCATCAGCAAGGTATTTGTCAATATCATCGAAATCATTCAGGAGCATATCGCCCCAGAAATAGAAATCATCGAAGCTCTCATGGCTTTTCTTTATCTTTCTGTAGACTTTATAGAGCTCGAAAAGAAGTATTTCATTATCAGCAGGCCGGAGAGAGGATTGTGAACGGAAAAGATCATTAATGCTCATGATGGCAGGAGTCCAGACAGGCTTATCGATCTCAGCAGCAAGGTATTTCAGAAAGAATAATCCTGCCCTTATGTTTGGAAAGACAAGACAATGGGTGCTGAGGCTGTTACCGAACTCAGTGTAGAGGGATTTGGCGATCTTTTCCAGGAAAAACTCCATGTGTACTATTAAGGTGTTAA
>CAZKMH010000236.1:0-6081 GCA_964553395.1 uncultured Rikenellaceae bacterium
CTGCCATGCACTGAAAGGAAAAGTGCCGATGAACTGACCACTGATAAAACCGATTACTGCTTTGCAAGGGAAGGAGATGTTTATGCAATATATCTTCCCGGGGGAAAAGCAACTAATATAAAACTTTCAGAAGGTAATTATTCAGTTCAGTGGTTTAATCCCCGTACCGGAGGTGAATTGCTTACCGGAAGCGTCAGTATTGTACCGGGAAAAGGATCGCCATCGACAGGAAACCCACCTGCCGGGGACGGGAAGGACTGGGTATGTCTGATAAGAAAGCAATGATTTAAAGATCTTTAATTACCGGATACTCTAAACTTTGAATTAAAAAATGGCATTTCCACGACGTTATCTGGTTGTATCAGGCGCATTTGTGCTATCTGTGCTGCTATATATTGACCGTGCATGTATTTCTGCAGCCAAGGATCCGATAGCACAAACCCTTGGTTTGACAGACAGCCAGATGGGCTGGGTTCTTTCGATCTTTGCCCTGGGATACTCACTATTCCAGACGCCTGCCGGGATGCTGATCGACAGGCTTGGTCCGAGACGCATGCTCAGTCTCATAGTTACATGCTGGTCGGTATTCACTACGCTGACAGGGGCAGCCTGGAACTTTGTTTCACTGCTGGTCATCCGCTTCCTGTTCGGTGCAGGAGAAGCAGGGGCTTTCCCGGGAACATCACGGGCATTTTTCTCATGGATACCCCTGAAAGAACGTGGCATTGTTCAGGGAATCAATTTTTCAGGTTCACGGCTTGGCGCTGCATTTGCCTTACCTGCAATAGCTTTGCTGATTCAAACAGTGGGATGGCGGAACAGCTTTATGATCCAGGGATCAGTGGTTTTTTCTTGGGCAGTTTTATGGTATATATTTTTCCGGGATCTTCCGGAAAAGCATAAGGGCGTTACGGACGCAGAGAAAAAATTTATTCTTGAAAACCGGCAAAAGACCAGTAACGATGCCTTAACCATGCAGCCAATGACCGGTAAACGTTTATTCGGCTCACGTAACATGTGGCTGGCAATGGGCCAGTATTTCGGTAGTAATTTCACCTTTTTCTTCTGTCTCACATGGCTTCTCCCCCACCTTAAATCCAAATACAGCCTTGAACTCGTTGAGGCAGGGTTTTATGCATCCGCACCTCTTATATGCGGAGCTATCGGAAACTGGTTCTCCGGATTTCTGGTTGACTATATATATAAGATGGGTAAGTGGAAATTGAGCAGGCGGCTGCCTGCGATTTGCGGATTCATTCTGGTAATAACAGGAATGGTAGCCAGTGTCTTCCAGGAGAATATTGCCGGTTCGATCATCTTTCTCTCCATTGCTGTATTTGGTGCTGATATGACACTCAGTCCCTCATGGTCATTTTGTATCGATATCGGCAGGCGCCATGCAGGAACTGTATCCGGTACAATGAATATGGCGGGAAACATTGGTTCATTCGTGACTGCTCTGGCTTTTCCATACCTGAAAGAATGGACCGGATCGGTAGTCCCGTTTTTCTTTACTGGCGCTGTTCTGGCATTATTTTCAGCTTTGTGCTGGTTTAAGATGGATGCGACGAAAGAAATATAGGGGGGCTTTAAAATAAATTTATAATGAAATTAAAAGGAGTTGGCATTGGTGCCGGGTATTTTGCCGGTTTTCAATACCGGGCATGGAAAAGGATCCCTGAAGTTGAAATAACTGCACTCTGCAACAGGACAAAAGGAAAGGCTGAGCCCATCATGAATGAGTGCGGTATAAAAAAACATTACACTGATTACCCGGACATGCTGGATACCGAAAAGCCTGATTTTGTGGATATTATAACTCCTCCATCCACTCACCTGATAATGTGCAAAGCTGCAGCCGACCGCGGAATCAATGTTATTTGCCAGAAACCCCTTGCTCCCACATTCAGGGAAGCCTCGGAAATAGTTGATTATTGCACTAAGGCTAATATCAGGTTTATGGTGCATGAAAACTGGAGATTTCAGCCTTGGTACCGCGAAATAAAAAGGTTGATTGAAACAAACATAATAGGCCATATACATTACATTTATTTTCGTTCACGCATGGGTGACGGATGGGGTGAAAATGCCTATATCCCAAGGCAGCCATATTTCAGGGAGTATCCCCGATTGCTTGTTTTTGAAAATGGTATCCACTTCATCGATACATTCCGGTTCTTAAAAGGTGAAATTAAATCGGTCTATGCCAGAATGCGGAAGCTGAATCCGGTTATCAAAGGTGAAGATTTTGCAATCGTGAACTTCGAATTTGAGAGCGGCGACCTGGCTCTGTGGGATGCTAACCGGTACAATCAGCCCAATTATGAGAATCCGCGTTATACCTTCGGTGAAATGCTGGCGGAAGGAACTGAAGGAAGCTTAAGATTATATAGTGACGGAACCATAACTATACAAAAACTGGGTGAAAAAGAGGTCCCGCATTTTTATCTTCATCATAATATCGATTTCTCAGGCGATTGTGTCTATGTCACCCAGCGTCATTTTATTGACAGGCTTTTGTCAGGTGATGAATTTGAAACAAACGGCAACGATTATCTTAAAAGTCTGGCAGTACAGGAAGCTGTCTATGAATCAGCGACAACAAACAACTCCGTGTACCTCCATGGTTAAATGATTTATTTAATACTCTTTAAAATATTACCGGCTCTGGAGAATCCTGTTTCACCGCTGTTGAGAACCGGAATGCCAAAAGTTCTTACCGGATCGGGATATGAGAAGCTGAATACACTCATTGAAAGCTGAGCCAGAACTACAATATCAATTTTTTCATTCTCCATTGCCTTTGAAATCGTATTGGCAATTAATTCATTATGTTGTTCTATCTTTCCTTCCCCCAGCAGATGAAAAGCATCCTCGATTGTTGCTCCGGTGAATTTCACTTCCCGTCCCAGCCTGTCAGCTGTCTCCTGCAGGAGCTGGCGGGTACTATTAACTGTAGGTCCATGGGTAGCAATGACAAGAATTTTCCCGTTTGAACTGACTGCTTCTTCCATCATTGCCTCGTCAATCTGAACAACCGGAACATTGAACTGCTTCATATGGGACTGAACATCTTTAAATGCCCTGTTCATTGTTGAACATGAAATGAGAACTGCATCGACATCAAAAAGCTGGTAGAGATCTTCAGCATACCTGCAGAACAGGTCGATATTAATTTGCGGTGGGCAGGGCTGTCCCTGATTGTGGGCACGCATGAAATTAAGTTGCACGGCCTCATTGCCCACATTTATTATCTTCACTCCCGGCAGCATCTTATTTCCGAAATATGTCGACCACAGGCTGGTCCATGATGAGCCGTTGACCACACCCAGCTTCTTACCCTGAAGCAGGGGATCAGGGGCAGTCTTAAAAGTGAGCTCAGGCACCCCGGTAAGTTCCATGTACCGGCTGAATAATTTAATGGCATCTGAATCCATAATTATATTCTTTACACTATTTTTTTCTTTCATCAAGCAGACTGATAACCATATTTACGATATCGTCCGAAGTCATTTTGTAATGTGCCAAAAGGTCATTTACATGCCCGGTATGGATAAAGTCTTCCGGATCGGTACCGATTGCACCCACTTTTTTCTGCCTTCCCTCTTTAGCAAGGTTCTCAGCTACAAGAGAGAATAGCCCTCCACTGGTACAATGGTTTTCTGCTGTTACCATCACGGGCACTTTCGATGCCATATCATATAAAAGTTCTTTATCGAATGGCTTTAAACTCGGATGATGATCGATCCTCACCCTGATTCCTCGTTTCAGCAGCTTCTCAGCAGCAATCTTCGCGGTTCTTATCATTAAACCGGTAGTGATAATACCTGCATCATAGCCATGATCAACAACTGTCACACCTTTTCCGAGAAGAAATTTGTACCCCTCCCCGACCTCATTATCTTCTACTTCACACCTTACTATTCTTATATAGAAAGGACCCGGTGTTTCGACTGCACAACGCAGTATCTGCCTCATCTCTTCATTAGAACCGGGTTCCAGGACATTAAGGCGTGGAATCCGTAAAAGGATGCCAAGCTCTTTATCACTTTGATGAGTAGCGCCTGCTTTGCCGGTAAACAAACCTACATACGCACCTAATACTTTAACATTCAGGTTACTGTAAGCGACGGATACATAGAGCTGGTCGAGAAATCTCCTTGAGAAGGCATCAAAAGTACATGGAAACGGAATATATCCCTCCTGGCTCAAACCTGCACTTACAGATATCATATTCTGTTCTGCGATACCTACTTTAATGAGTTTATCGGGAAAGAAATGCTCAAAAATATGCAATCCGCTGCTGGTTCTCAGATCAGCATCAACAGCCACGATATCAGGGTATTCTTTTGCAAGGTCAGCAAGTGCATACCCCATCTGGTATCTCATCTCTTTCGTCTTGTCCCTTGCGGGAATAGTAAATTGAGCCATAGAGTTTTGTTTTTTCAATTTTGTAGTAATCAGATATAATTTTTACCTGACTAAATTTATTTTTCCTTTATGCCTGCTTGTCAACAATTTCATCCGGATTTGTATGCAAAGGAGGGACGACTGCAATTGATTTTCCAAGGGAAACCGGGAAATCTTCCTCAATACCCAGCCGCCTGCCGTCTCTCTCCCATAGTTCTCCTAACCAGCTCTGTGCCATCCCGGTTTCACGGGGGGCAGATGTGTGCCAGTTTGGATTCAGCTGACAGTCAGCAACATTTTTACCTTTAATTGTATTCAGAATAATTGCGTTGGGTTTTCCTCTCCGCTGAGTGTGAAGGGTATTGAACAGATCAATAAGCTCGGCAACATTATGTCCGTTTTTTACTTCCCACGGAGTGATTTTGAAGGCAGCCAGTTTATCTGCAAGCGGCTCAATGGACATATCTGAATTAACAAATCCTTTTGCCTGCACCTTATTATTATCAATTATGAAAACGAGGTTATCAAGCTGGTAATGCCCTGCTGCCATAAAAGCTTCCCATACAGATCCTTCATTGCACTCCCCGTCCCCAATAAGAACGTAAATCATCCTGTCGAAATGATCAGGGCCTCTCTTTCTCATACCCAAAGCCCTGCCAACGGCCACACCCGGGATCTGTCCGAGTGAACCACCGGCAATCTCAATTCCGGGTGTTGTTGTACTGTCGGGGTGACTTTCAAGGTAAGAATCCCATGATCCGTACCTGCCAAGATCCTTGACGGGAAAATACCCGGCCAGAGCCAGTGCAGCATAGAGGCCCGGGCAGGCATGGCATTTCGACAGATAGAAAATATCACGCATCGGCCATGAAGGCTCTGCCGGATCGTAGCGCAAAACATAATTATACATCGTGGCAAGCAGTTCAGCTTCTGAAAAGGAGCCTCCCGGATGACCGAGAGCAGCACAGGTCATTGAGTAAACCGAATAACTTCTGATCAGGTATGCCAGGCGCTCTGTATTTTCTATCAGTGATTTATAGTCATCCTGATGACTGAATATTTCTTTAAAGTGCCGCCTGTTTTTCCGATACGGCTCCCAAATGTTATTATGTTTAAACGGATCCATTGTTTATTGTCTAAAGGTTAATTCTTTACATTATTAGCATAACCAAATGCTGCCATAAGCTTTATTATAACTTTTTTAAGGCTTTCAAGATGTTCAACCATAGTACTCCTTGCTTTCTCAGGGTTTCTTTCCGTTATGGCATCGGCAATATCTTCATGTTCAGTAATTGCCTTACTTATTCTGCCCTCTATGGCGATTAGTCCGGCATTCAACCTGTGCCACTGAAGATTCAGCAACTGAATGTACTGTTGTGCCCTTTTATTTCCGGCTGCAGTAAAAATAATTTCATGAAACTGCTTATCGAGATCAAGCCAGGTATCGAGCAGTTCCATTTCTTCTGATTCATTTTCAGGATTTTTTTTTGAGAGTCTTTTCATACCCCTGACCACCCTCTGAAGATCTTTAGCCTGTTTATCTGTAATTCTTTCCGCTGCCAGTTTAGCCACATTTCCTTCAATAAGCTCCTTCATTTCAAAAATCTCCTCAATGTCATATGATGAAAGTGAGTAAATTCTTTTTGTACGGTTCGAAGTACTGATAAGACC
>CAZKMH010000237.1:0-6043 GCA_964553395.1 uncultured Rikenellaceae bacterium
AGTTGACCCTGCAACACTTGAAAGCAGCCGACCGCTACTTCCGGCCTCGCCATCAGGCGACCAGTTGCGCCGTGCGGGTGCTAGGACGGGTTCTGCGCTGCCAGGGGACTGTGGCTTAAGGGCCAGCCCCTGTTCCGACGCCGGCGGAAATAGAGGTTGACGAATGACCTGTTCCGAAGGCATCATACTCACTTTCATTCATTCTCGGGAAGCCGCTGATTCCTTTATATTTTCTGTTTGTCCGGAACTTTTCGCGCCTTCCGGTAAGGATCTTATGACCGTAAGCCTGGTGACCCACATCCCAGATAATTTTGTCGTATGGAGTATTGAAAACATAATGCAGGGCGACAGTCAATTCCACAACTCCCAGACTTGCTCCGAGATGACCCGGATTACTGCTGACTTCGTCAATGATGAACTGCCTGAGCTCGGCACTAACTCTCACAAGCTCAGACAGATCAAGCTTCCTGAGATCTTCAGGTGTGGATAATTTGAAGAGCAGGCCTTCCCCCTCATTCATAGGAAATTTTTTAATGTGCAAATATAACAATTATTATTCCGGAAAGGTTTGCAGAAGCATCGGCCGGATTTTCTTATTTTTGATCCGGTAGATCTGAAACAGCAGGAATGTCAGAATGAAAAAATCAAGAATAACAGGCGTACTGAAGTTGTGCTTACTCCTGATCTGACTGAACTGTATAAGCTTATCGATAAATACTGAATTTACTCGGAGAATTCCTGTAATCGTACCTTCATGTTCTTCAGAGCCTGCAGGAGGTTGTCTTCGGGTCTCAGAAAATCCTGGCTTCCCCAGAACAGGTTATCATAACTTGTAATTGTTTTCGAGAAGACAGAATGAATGGGAGCAAGCTCTTCCCTTTCGAACCTGCTGACCTTCGTTGTGTTTATTTCCGTGATTGCCAGCTCAAAGAAAACATTGAACTGAAGACTGATGAGTCTCTTTTTCTGTTTTGAAGTGAATACCAGATCTCCTCTCACATGATTAAGAAAATATCTGCCGTCTACTTTCCGGTAGCTGACTGAATATTTCACGGTTTGAGGCCAGGTGTTAAATCCCCGGGCTGAGCCGGCTATGAACGAGTCTTTCATTTTATGCATATACCCGGGGTGAAGCTCAAAATCGGCATGAAGGATTGCAAAATCGTCGGTATTGATATACATGGAACCCCTGTAAAGCGGCAGATCGACGCCCTCTCTCTGTTCGAAGTCAATTACAAAAGCTGTTTCCTCATCATAAGTCACTATATCCGTGATCCTGTAGGTATATTCAGGCATACTCGCCTTTGCTATAAAATCAAATGTATTTCTGACACCGTCGAGCTCCAGACAAGTGCTTAACCCTGCTTTAAGTCTGATGGCAAGTGTATCGGTACGATCTGTATTTTCAATTTTCCGGCTTTTAAATACCCTGATCTGATCTCCAAGAAGTGATCCGGTATAAGCACTTTTATATATTTCGAGAATTGCTTCTGAATATGTCTGAAGCTCTTTTTTTTTCATCACACCCTCTCTGTAAAATCCTGTAAGCATGGCTGGTGTGTTTCCGTAATTCCGTGAAATCGCAGAGAAGGATCTGTATATTATTTCCTGTGGCACCTGGGTTTTAATTATGATTTCAGGGATGGAAATGTATTCTCTTGTCATCCTTATAGTGAAATCATTACCAAGGGCTTGCTGCACAGGGATTTCCCTGCCAATGTAACCCAGATATGAAACAGAAAGTGTATCATTGAGGTAGTCCGGAGTGATGTTCAGACCGAATTCACCACTGGTATTTGCGACAGTTCCTTTACCCGTGTTTTTCAGGCTGATTGTAGCAAAAGGCAAAGGTTCATCAGAAGCATCATCGGTGATGATCCCGGTTAAATAGCCGGATATTTCAGTGGGAATTGATCCGGATTTTGCAACCTGGGGCGGAAGTGATCTTGAAATAATTATATATTTATCGATCACGGTAAACGTGAGAGAATCATTATTCAGGATGCTGTCAAGTATGGTGCTCAGCTTAATTTCCCTGAATGTCAGGTCAACCTTATTCTCCGGATTGATCAGACGGCTGTCATATGTGAAATTATATCCGGTTTGTCTGGTAATGATCGCAAGGGCATTGACTGTTTTTACCTGCCCTGCCCTGAATGTGAATACTGAATCCAGGATAAACTCCTGGCACCTGGCAACCTGCCAGCAGTTCAGCAGGATAAATAATATAATGGCTGATATCCGTTTAAATATGTAGCCATTTTCTGACGACATTATTCAATAAATGAGTCATTATTTCGAAAGATGGTATACATGACCGTCAATTCTGTAACTCAGGTTAAAGCTAGCACAAATCAGCCGGATAATTGTATCCTGTGCCTGGTTATTAATAGGCGATGTCCATGTTTCTTCAAGAATGGAAGGATCATCAGCTACTATTTCCATATTGTAAACCTTTTTCAGATCCCTGAATACTATGTCGAGAGTCTGGCCGTCGTAGATCAGCGATCCGGTATTCCAGGCCATGATATTCGGATCTTTATTCAGTGACTTCCCGATGAGTTTTGAATCGACTGTCCCGACATATCCCGGATCAAGAATAAGAGATTTGGTACCTGAATTATCAGAAACCATTACCTGACCGGTTTTAACAAATACCTCAACAGCCGGGTCGGCTTTATTTGTTTTAACATTGAAAGAGGTACCAAGAACTTTTACCTGTGCGGTTCCTGCATCAACAGTGAAAGGATTTCCGGCATTGGGAGTTATTTCGAAGAAAGCTTCTCCCGTTAATGTGACATTTCTGGCAGATTTTCCAAAATTTGCCCGGTAGCTCAGTGCTGTTTTTCTGTTAAGGATGACAATACTGCCATCAGGAAGGGTAATCTCCAGGTTCTTCTGGTTAATATCCGTTGAGACAGAGATCTTTTTGCTCAGGTAGCCTGAGTTGCCAAGATAGAGAGCAGTGATGCCAAGTCCTAAAATGATAAGAGCAGCTGCCGCAATTTTCATAAAATTGGATCTTAGGAATAATGTGCGTGGACTCTTTATAACCGTGTTTGTTCCAGCTTCATTAATTCTCGTCCTGAGATTGTTCCAGGCTTTGTCAACATCGATCTCCTTTTCTTCTGACAGGAACATGGCAAGCTCTTCCCAATCTCTGTCGTTTAATTGCTCTGTGTTCATTTTCTCTTTCATTGTTCCTTTAGTGCTTTTCTGAATTCTTTCAGTGCTCTTCCCATATCGGCTTCAACTGTTTTAACCGAAACCGACAATTTATCGGCAATTTCCGCATATTTCATTCCTTCAAACCTGCTCATGCAAAAGATCCTTCCGCATCGTTCCGGCAGCCGCTCAAGTATACGGACAATGGCTGACTGCAGTTCATTGTACTGGACCCTCTCTGATGGTGTCTCAGGGTTCTCTTTCGGGCTGTATGACAGGTCTTTTGCATGTTTTTCAACCACCCTGTTATGTTCCATCAGGTGCAGGCACCGGTTATGTACAGCTCTGAAGAGGTACCCGTTCAGAGAGGTTTCAATTTTAATTTTTTCCCTGTCGTTCCAGAGTCTGAAAAAGAAATCCTGGACAATCTCTTCTGCTGTATCGTGGTCTTTGACAATTGATTTTGCATATCGTACCAGTGAAACATAGGAGGATCTGAAAAGTGATTCAAACTGCCGGACATCACCCTGGCTGATCCTCCGTATTATTTCATTTTCACTGGTCATTAATCTTACTGTTCTGCATCCGGCCGGTCGCTGAATTTCAGCTTCCTGCTTAGTCTGCGTATGGCAGATTCGATACTCTGGTCAGGTTCGATAACATTATAGTCTCCCCAGAAATCAGGATCAGTAAACGCACTCACTCTTTCGGAAAATATATCAGAATACCTGAGTTTTTCCTTGCCTGTAAATTTAATAACTTCTTCGTCAGTACGATCAGTTACTGCCATTTCCGACATTGTTGTATAGAAAGTATTGAACAGCTTTCTCTTCCAGTTAACCTTAAACTTAACTTCTGCACGGGAATAGGTGAAATACCATTTTCCGTTCTGTTCGCGGTATTGTGTCCTGTAAGTTGCCACTTCAGGAGTTACCTCCATACCTAGCGGTTTCTTTCTGATGAAGATGGATGATACAGCTGCTTTATCGGACAGGTTGAATCCGAATTCTGCCTCAGTCAATGCGTTTGATTCCATCTCGATGAAAAGGCTTCCCATGAACAACGGGATATCGACTGAAGGCTTCTGCATGAAATCAATCACATAATGCGGCTTATTGTCGATTTCGATAACGCTTGTGAGTGAATAGTCATAATATTTCATTGCATCGAGAGTAAGGATAGCTTCAGTGTTTTTTGCAATATCAAGTTCCAGAACACTTACAGTTCCTCCCTGGAGCTTAAATAAAACTGTATCCATTTTCTGGACATCCGAGCTTTTCCTGCCCTTATATATCCTGGCACCGTCAAAACGCATATCGTTGTTGTAAGGAGCCTTGAATATTTCGACAACGGCCTCACCAATTGATACATAGGTGCGATTTTTCCGTATTGTTTCTCTGTAGAATGCAGTCATAAGGTTCGGTATTGATTCATAGTTCTTCCCGATATTCATAATGGCCTTTTCAACGATTGCTTCCGGATCAATTGGCTTAACAATTACTTCCCTGATTGGAATTGGTGCCGATTCCAGTGAAATGATATTCTTATACCCGGCATCACGCAGGGAACTTATCGGGATTGTTTGGTTCTTATATCCCAGGTAAGTAACCTCAAGATTCTTTGATGACAGCTCCTGGCTGATCTTTAATGTGAATTCCCCGTCAATGTTGGTTATTATTCCAACATTCGATTCAGATACGGCAACGCCGGCAAATACAAGAGGAGTTCCGGTTTCAGCATCCACGACCTTCCCCTTCAGGGTAATAATTCCCTGCTGATCGGCTTTTTTTCTCCCTGCAGGACTGACCGAAAATGCCGTCTGGATTGTAAAAGCCAGCAGGACGATAACTGCATAAAAAGAAATGTTTTTAAAATTTTTCATGGCTTCAAATTATTTAATTAGTACATAAATATTATCGGATACTCTCATTTTAGATTTTTTCTGCACTTATAAGACCTTCAGACCGGAGATTACCCTATGGTTTTCCTTAAAAATATTTTAGTATCTTACTTCAGAATTTAATTCAGGCTGATGGTCAAACCATTTTCCAGGCAGTTCAATGCCCTGGTTGCAGGATACTCATTTCTGAAAAGCGCACTAACCGGGGAAGCAGCAATAAATGGCATGCCTGTTACAGTCAGTGTTGAACCAACAAACCACTGTAACCTGAATTGTCCCGAATGTTTCTCAGGGTCCGGCCTGATGTCGAGGGACCGTGGTTTTATGGATTCCGGTCTGTTCGATAAGATTGTTGCCGGATTAAAACCTGACCTGTTTGAGATGAACCTGTATTTCCAGGGGGAGCCGATGCTACATCCCGGATTTTTTACATTTCTTGAAAAATCACGGGATATAAAAACTAGAGTGGCTACAAATGGTCATTTCCTCTCATCAGGTAATGCGGAAAAGCTGGCCGGGTCGGGATTGAATAAACTGATAGTCTCACTCGACGGAATGGATCAGACCACTTATTCCGGGTACAGGGTGAATGGTGATCTGGGAACTGTAATGGCGGGGATAAAGAATGTATCTGAAGCCATAAAAAAACAATCATCCTCAATGAAGCTTGTGATCCAGTTCATTGTTACAAGGCAGAATGAACACCAGATACCTGAAGTAAAGCTCTTTGCTGACAGGATGAAGGCAATATTGAAGCTGAAATCAATGCAGATAATAAATGGCGGATCATTTGAAAAATGGCTTCCCGGACAGAGAAAATTCCGGAGATATGAACTTAAAGATGAAAAGTATATAATCCGGAGCAGGCTGCCTGACAGATGCGCCCGTCTCTGGTTCAATCCGGTTATAACTTGGGACGGAAAGGTGCTTCCCTGCTGTTTTGACAAGAATGCTGATCATGTTATGGGGGATCTGAAT
>CAZKMH010000238.1:0-6031 GCA_964553395.1 uncultured Rikenellaceae bacterium
AATTTTTTTACACAAGTCACCGGGTATGACAACCTTTCTCTGGCTCAGTTCCAACAAATTGCATCAAATTTTGAGGACCAGAAAAGTGTGTCTATGATGGGAAGACTGAATTACATTTTTAATAACAAATATGCCATTACGCTTACCGCAAGAAGGGATGGATTTTCGGGTTTTGCTGTAAACAACAAATATGCTACCTTCCCTTCAATAGCAATAGCATGGACAGCCAGTAATGAGAAGTTTTTACAAGATATTTCGTGGCTAAACTATCTCAAACTAAGACTTTCTTACGGAAAAAATGGTAATCAGGCTGTTGGAAGATATCAGTCACTTGCAAGAATGAATTCAAATCAGTATGTATTTGACCAGACCTCCATTACCACTATTTTCGTAAACTCAATGGCAAACAATGACCTGACCTGGGAATCCACGACATCTCGCAATCTGGGAACAGATTTTGGTATTTTTCAAAACAGATTAACCGGGAATATCGATATTTATTCATCGGACACAAAGAATCTATTATTGCAAAGAGCGTTGCCCCAGACCTCTGGTTTCAACTCGATATTTATGAACATAGGCGAGGTACATAACAATGGATTTGAACTGGCTTTAAATTCAGTCAATCTGAGAAACGACGGATCAGGATTAATCTGGAGTAGCGGTTTTGTATTCTCATTGAATCGCAACAAAATTGTAAAGTTAACAGGTGCTGATGCTAACAAGGATGGTATTGAGGATGATGATATTATCAATAATTGGTTTATCGGAGAATCAATAAACTCCATATTCGGCTATGAAGTAGACGGTATTTATCAATTGAACGAAGCTAACATCCCGGCTGGTTTTGCACCTGGTGATTTCAGGCTTGTGGATAGTAACAAGGATGGAGCATTAACTCCTGAAGACAGGGTCATTCGGGGTAATACACTGCCTAATTATTCCTTCAGCATTTCCAACAATTTACAATATAAGAATTTCAACTTTTACATGTTAATCAATTCTATACAGGGTGGACGTAATAATTCTTACCTTGGGGATAATACAGCAACACGAAGCGTGAGTACTGGTTCTGCCACCTTTACTGAAAGGTATAATTTCCAGGATGTACCCTATTGGACACCTACCCGCCCATCAAACGAATACTCCAGAATCGATGCATATCCGTCTTTGCCTACAAGAATACTTGAAGACCGCAGCTTTATCAGACTCCAGGATATCAGTATCTCTTACACTTTTAATAAAGGCTTTTTCAATGAGAATACGAACTTAAAAGTGTATGCAACTGCAAAGAATCTTTACACTATCACCAAATGGACTGGATATGATCCGGAGAACGCAACTGTAATCAGGGGAGGATTTCCTCTTATGAAAAGTTTTACAATAGGTTTTGATTTCAAATTCTAAAAAAATACTAAAATGAAATATTCTATTAAACTAATTATAAGCTTTCTCATGATGACAGGTATCTTCCTGCTCTCATGTATTAAGCAAGATGACCTGAAGGAAATGCCCCACGGTTTTATAACCCCTGAAAATGCCTTCATTAATCAGGAAGGCTATGAATCAGCTCTGGCAAATTTGTATCGATTGAGCCGTGGATTGATTACATCTGAAGCGTATACCAATGGTGATTATGCTATAACTGTTATATATGGGTCAGGAACTGATTTAGGCTGGTATAATGAAAAAAAGCTTTTCTATGGAAATTATGATTTAATAAATTCCACAGATGTATTAGCAAAGGAATATTGGAACCAGCTTTATAGTATCATCAAAGATTGCAATGTGATAATTACCAGGCTGGAAACCTCAACCCTATCTGAAAATGTCAAACAATCTATTGGCGCAGAGGCAAAGTTCTTCAGGGCCTATGCTTACAGGTTTCTTGCTCACTTGTATGGAGATGTGCCTATGGTTACATCTGAAATAAATTCTCCAAAATTTGATTATGTAAGAGCTCCAAAATCTGAGATTCTTAATTTAATGATCGAAGACCTTTTATATGCAAATAGTTACCTGCCTGTCACTAATCCTGGTAACGGTCGTCTTTCTAAAGCTGCGGCTGATCAACTTCTGACCGAAACGTATATTTCCATTGGAGATTTTGATAAAGCAATTGAATCCGCAACCAGTATTATTGATGATGGACAGTATAAGTTAATGACCACTCGCTTTGGTGCCTTGTCAAATAAGCCGGGAGACGTTTTCTGGGACTTGTTCAGAGAGGGAAATCAAAACCGTTTGGGAGGCAATACAGAAGCGATTTTAGTTTGGCAAATGCAATATGGAGTCCAGGGAGGAGAAGCCAGATACATGATTGAAAGAGCCTGGGGACCTTATATTGAGGTACTTGTAGATTCTGAAAAGAAAAAAGCTATCATTCCGGCAGACTCATTAGGCCGGGGAGTCGGATTTTTTACACCTGGTCCATATTTGGAAACAACAATTTGGGAATCTGACTATGATAATGATATCCGGAATTCAAAATATAACATGCAAAGAGTTTTTTATAACAATAATCCGGCATCAATAGAGTACCTACAGCCGATAGCTCCAAGACCTGAATGGCTGAACAGGAACTATCATGTGTGGGTTAAGAAAGGATCCTGCCCCTATGGACATCCTCAGGGATATGATGCCGGAGGAAGATTATATACTGATATTTATGCTATGCGATTGGCCGAGACTTATTTATTGCGTGCAGAAGCATATCTTGGAAAAGGTGACAAAACTAATGCAGCTGCTGATATCAACATGATAAGGGAACGGGCTAATGCAACACCAGTAGAAGAGGCAGCCGTTGACATAAATTATATCCTGGACGAAAGAGCAAGGGAATTGGTTATTGAAGAACCTCGACGTTTAACGCTTTCAAGATTAGGATTGCTTTATGAAAGGGTGGTACAATACAATCCCATTTCTGCCGGATCTGTAAAACCTTTTCATAACCTGTTACCAATTCCTCAAAATGTTATTGACGCGAACTCAGGTGCAGAATTAGAACAAAATCCAGGATATAACTAGGAGCTGGTGCATATCGTTTTATTAAAGAGTTTATATTACAGAGGGTTTTTGTGGCGGTTACTTTAAAAAGTATCCGGCATTTACCCACCGGTTAATTATTGAATCATGAAAAAAAGAATTTTTACCTCAAAATCAAAGACTGTGTCTGCAGGGACAATTATTCTTCCATCGATTGTCCCATCATACGTAATTGGAAATAATCCCCCAAGTTTGAAGGTGATGAGGGTTGGATATTTGTTTCCCATGCTCATGCTACCAAATTAGATGCAAGTGATCCAAAAATACTCTCCTCTGAGATCAAAGAGACTGAAATTAAACTTTATCAGAGTACCGAACATCATGGTAACTGGTTGGGAGGAATTTAAGAATTCTAAACTTTTCACTACCTTCTTTTGTTTGGTATTAATATATTATTTTGCAAGCTCTATTTTCCCTATATGGAAGAAAAACTAATCCTCCTGAAAACCAGGCTTCAAGAGTATGAGAGTGCAGTGATTGCCTTCTCTGGTGGTGTTGATAGTACATTCCTTGCCAGGGTCGCCAGAGATATCTATGCCGGCAGACTCCTCTTAATAACTGCCACGTCAAGTACATATCCATTTTATGAACTCGAAGAAGCAAAGTCACTGGCTGCACTGCTTGAAATAAACCACAGGGTAATCGTCTCCGAGGAACTCGAAATACCCGGGTATTCTGATAATCCGCCCGACAGATGTTATTATTGCAAAAACGAGCTCTTTACAAAGGTCCGGTATATTGCCGGACAGGAGGGTTATGCTGTCGTTTTTGACGGAAGTAATGCCGATGACCTGAAGGATTTCCGCCCCGGAATGAGAGCTAAAAAGGAGATGGGAGTAATCTCTCCCCTTGCAGATGCGGGATTTTCAAAAAATGACATAAGATATTTTTCATTAAAGTTTGATCTTCCGACAGCAACAAAACAATCATATGCCTGTCTGGCATCAAGGTTTCCTTATGGAGAAAAGATCACAAAGGAGAAACTGGACAGGGTGGGAAAAGCCGAATTTGAAGTCAGGGCCTTGGGATTCACCCAGTTCCGGATCCGAAGCCATGAGGACCTTGCACGACTTGAATTCATTGAAGCGGAGCTCGATCACGCCTGGCAGAAAAGGAGTGAGCTTAGCGAAATCTGCAAAAAATCAGGATTCCGTTATATTACCATAGATCTCACAGGATACAGGACAGGGTCCATGAACGAAGTTCTTTCCGATTCAGAAAGGAAGAGTTTTCTGAAACCTGGTCCCGGATAATTAATAACTTATCATGAATGCTGGAACATCAATGAGTTATACCGCCTTTAGCCTGGGACCAAATGAGCTCCACACGTCCGGTCATACGACAATCCGCGTTGTGATTTTTATTATTACCCTTGTTGCTTTATCAAATTCAATACCTCTTCCGCGTCTTTTTCTGCATTTACAGCTTCGTTTTTATAAATGATCTTACCGTCCTTCCCTACAATAAAAGTCCATCTTTTTGCAGATAAGTTACGTACCAGCTCATATTCAGTTCCTCCGACAGTACGTTTAATGGTTGCTCCTTCACCTGTCGGAACACCAAATGCTTTTGCAATATCGCCTTTTTCATCTGATAATAGTGTGAAATTCAGGTTCTCAGCCTGCTTAAACAGTCTGAGATTTTCAATTTTATCGCCGCTCACACCAACAACGACTACCCCGGCCGATTGCAAATCGTCTCTGTGGTCACGATATGAACAGGCCTGTTTGGTGCATCCTCCTGTCATTGCTCCTGGATAAAAGTAAACCACTATGTAATTCCTGCCAATGAATTTTTTGATATCCCAGGTAGAACCATCATCAGCAGGGGCTTTAAATTTGGGTGCTTTATCACCAACCGATAAACTTTGCTGCCCGCATACACCAAAAAACGGAAAAATAGATACAGCTAATACACATAGTTGAGCTTTCATCATTGTGGCTTTTTATTATTTCTAACAAATATACATTATTATTGTTTATTTGACCGCCCTATGTAGCTTATTGTTAATCCATTACTGAATTATCAGCAAGCTCTTTGCCATTCCTCCCGCCGGGAGTGGATGCGCCCCATCCTTATGGAAACGACTTTACTTTTCATTTTAAAGGACATCTTTTCAATTTTCTCCTGTTTACATAAATTTAAATGATTGGATTCACTCCCTTAACAGCATCTTAAAATTAAACTATTCCCTGAAGAAATTCAAATTTACATTCCCGGCACAAATGAGATTATATTAAATTTGATTTTCCAGGGGGAAAAGGTTTTCGGTCAAACATTGCCAAACAAACTGGTGCTAATGAAAAGAAAATTTGAAATTGAAAATCCCGACTTTGTTGTAAGTCCGTTTACCGGAATGACAAAACAACATTACATTGAGTGCGCAAAGTATATTCTGACACGCGCTTTCAGTCATGTCGATTCGATAGAAGATCCTATTAATTTTCCGGTTGTTCCGGGTAAAACCTATCCGCAACCTGATGCACAGGAATGGCGTTATCGTTCATCAGAATTTGAGGCACTGGAAAGGACTTTCACTCTGGCAGGACCGTTAATTCATCTTGATCCCGAAACAGAGATAAAAAACATAAAGCTCAGGGATTATTATCACCTGCATTTATACAATGCACTAACACCCGGACATGCGAATTCATTGCCATTACCGGAAGACCTGCCCGACTCAACTTACCAGTTCACATGTGAATTTGGCGGATTGTTTAAAACATTACTATTAATGCCCGAAACGCTCTGGACTTCTTTTTCTGAAAAAGAAAAAGACGAAATGGTTATTACTATTACAAAATGGGCTCATCACAGAACTACACAGAATAACTGGCGTATCTTTAATATTATTACCCTCTCTTTCCTTGAAAAATACGGATATCACATTGACAGGGAATTGTTAAAAAGTCACCTTCTGTGGGTGGCATCTTATCATTCAGGGGATGGCTGGTATCTTGAACAACCTTATAATTATTACTCTATC
>CAZKMH010000239.1:0-6005 GCA_964553395.1 uncultured Rikenellaceae bacterium
AGGGAGACACCGGACCGGTACCGGTTGAACGAGATGCACCGCAGCAACGCTTTGACGCAGGCGGATGATGGCGACCGATTCCCTACACCTATGAAGATGGATGCAAAATAATACTCGATGGCGAAAACCGCGATAAGGATGCTGCCTACATCGAAGGTCCAAATGGGAAAGTTTATAAAGGATTCAGATCGGATGTAAAGGATATGCAGAAACTGATTGATTCATTACCTGATCCGGAACCACAGATCACCACTTTCACGGAATCTGTCAGGACAAGGAAAAAATTTGCTCTTAATGAAGCAAATGGCCACAGATCATGTTCGGTAGTAAATCTCGGCATTATTGCATTACGCTTGGGCAGAAATCTGAAATATGATCCTGCAAAACAACAGTTTATTGATGATGACGGAGCAAACAGACTCCTTAACCCGCCAATGCGCGATCCATGGAAAATCTGAAATTTAGCAATTTGTAAATCTGAAAATTTGAAAACATGAGAACCAAAAATATAATATTAACCACTTTCGCACTCCTGCTTATATCTGCTTCGTCATATCCTCAGGATAAAAGGACACTTGATACAAAAATTGCCGACATTCTTGCACAACTACCGGCTAATGACCTTCAGTACACTGATAAGCTTATGGGTGATATACTTTCGCTCGGAGAACCAGGCTTAAAAAAAATATGCGACCAGATCATCCCTGCAGGTACCGGCGATGATACTAAAGCGAGATTTGCAATCGAGTCATTTTCAAGGTACTTGTCAGGAAAAGAAGACGAAGCCGGCAGCACCATGTGGGAAAAGATATGTATAACTTTTGCCACGCAACAAAAAGACCCGGGAGTAAAAGATTTTTTCATCAAACAGCTCCAGCAGATAGGCGGAAATCAGACAGCAGAAGCACTTAAAGTTTATCTCTCGGATAAAGATAACTGCACATCGGCCATCTCCGCAATCACAGCGATCGGAGGTGAGACAGCTGAACACATTCTGGCGGAATCGTTGAAGGAGAGGGCTCTGCCGTGTGCTGCAGCTGTTATGAATGCCCTGGCTTCGATGAAGTCACAGCTTGCTGTAAATGAATTTATCTACTGGACAACAGTTGAGAACACCAACTCAAGAGCATCGGCCTACAATGCTCTTGCCATGAGTGGCAGCCCTGCAGCATACCCGGTTTTGCTTAAAGCTGCAAAAAGCTATCTCTACCGCTGGGAAATTACAGGTGCAACCACCGCCCTTGTTAATTATGCCAATACTGTTGGTCTCAAGGGTGATCTCAAAACCATGGATAAGATCTGCAAGCTTCTTATAAGGAAGTGCAATGATAAAGTTAATCTGCATAATAAAACAGCAGCTCTTCAGACTTATGTCAGTTTTCACGGAATGGATGCAATGCCATATCTTCTTAAAGCTGCTGCCCATCCTGACAGCAAATACAGGAGTGCTGCAATAAATATGACAGAATTAATTCAGGATAATCAAGTTGTTGGAGAATGGATAAAATATTTTCCCAAAGCTCTCACAGGGGCAAAATCCGAGATACTGAACATGCTTGGAAACCGTAAAGATGAGCAGGCTCTTGATCTTTTGGCTTCTTCACTCAATGATCCCGACAATGCTGTAAGAAGCGCTGCTGCCGGGGCTCTGGTAAAGATCAATGGTAAAAAAGCTGTTCCGCTGCTTACAGGGTATATGACAAAATTTGATTCTCCCTCTGACCAGGAAGCAGCAATTTCAGCTTTTAAAAGCGTTGCAGGCAGCAATGAGATGTCTCTGTTGAAATCCGTACTGAAAGATGGTTCACCTGCTGCAAAAAAAAGCGCCATTGAACTGATGGCATGGAACAAAGGACACGAATACTTCATGGACATATTGCCATATTCTGAATCAACTGATGCAGGTGTCAGAGCTGCTGCATTCAAGGCACTGGCAAGCCTGGCAGGCCCTCAAGACCAGGATGCACTGATCAGCCTTCTGACAACTACAAAAGATCCTGTTTATATATCTGATATTCAGCAGGCTCTGGCTGTAGCTGCCAATAAAACAGCGGATGCTCAGAAGAAGTCTTCTTTGATCCTGAATGCATTGGACAGGATAACTGACAAAAAGCTGCTTATCCCGGTTCTTGCCCGTACTGGCGGAAGGGAAGCCCTTTTAACTGTTTTAAAGGAGTTTGAAAATGGTGATCCTGCCATGAGGGAAATATGCTTCAAAGCTCTTACATCCTGGATGGATTATTCAGCTTCATCGGCATTATACGAGATTTGTGCATCAGGAAACAAAACCTATGAAGCACCTGCTTTTGAAGGGTATGTAAGGCAGATCAGGACTGCCGGTATTCCCGATGAACAGAAGCTTCTCCTTTTCCGGAAAATAATGCCTTATGCATTATCGACCGAACGGAAAATTATGATCCTTGAGGAACTCAGCAAGCTGAAGACATATCAGACACTCTTCTTCGTTGCCGGATACCTTGATGACCCTGCTGTTTCAGCCGCCGCAGCAAAGGCAGCCATGTTTATCGCTCTTCCTTCAGTGACCACTACAGCCGGAATGTACGGACAGAAGGTCAGGGAGATCCTCAGTAAAACACTGGCAAGGATATCAGGTCCGGAAGCTGACTACAATAAGGAAATGATTGCACGGTATCTCGAGAATATGCCCCCGGATGAAGGTTTAGTTTCGATGTTTAACGGAAAGGATCTTACAGGATGGCAGGGACTGGTTGAAAATCCCATTGCTCGTACTAAAATGAAACCGGCAGAGCTTGCGAAAAAACAAGCTGAAGCAGATAAGAAAGTACCTGACAACTGGACCGTTAAAGACGGATGCATAGTGTTTAACGGGAAAGGACAGAACCTCTGTTCAGTTAAATTGTATGGAGATTTTGAACTCCTTGTCGACTGGAAGATCTCAAAGGACGGCGACAGTGGTATCTACCTCAGGGGCACCCCGCAGGTACAGATATGGGATACATCAAGAGTTTCTTCCGGAGCACAGGTTGGTTCAGGGGGATTATATAACAATCAGCTAAATCCGTCTAAACCACTTAAAGTTGCTGATAATCAGATTGGTGAGTGGAATACATTCGGGATTATGATGATCGGCGAAAAAGTTTCTGTCTGGCTAAACGGGGAGCTCGTAGTTGACAATGTAACAATGGAAAACTACTGGGATCGTAAAATGCCGATCTTCGCCACGGGGCCGATCGAATTGCAGGCCCATGGAACCGACCTCGCATTCCGCGATATCTGGGTGTGGGAGATAAGTGAAAAGGAGTTCAACCTTACTCCCGAAGAAAAAACAGAAGGTTTTGTCTCTCTGTTCAATGGCCAGAACCTCGATAACTGGGTTGGCAATAAGGAATCTTATGTTGCCGAGGATGGCATGATAGTTATCAAGCCTGAGTCGGGGAGCGGAGGCAATCTGTATACTGAGAAAGAGTACGCTGATTTCATTTTCCGTTTCGAGTTTCAGCTTACCCCGGGCGCAAATAACGGACTGGGGATCAGAGCCCCTCTCACCGGCGATGCAGCTTACGTCGGGATGGAGCTACAGATACTCGATAATACGGCTCCGGTGTATGCAACCCTCCAACCTTATCAGTACCATGGATCAGTGTATGGTGTAATTCCTGCTAAAAGAGGTTACCTGAAACCTGTGGGTGAATGGAATTCCCAGGAGGTGTTCGTCCAGGGAACAAGGATTAAGGTGATGCTGAATGGAACTACAATCGTGGATGGCGACATTGCCGGCCCGAGAGATAATGGAACTATGGATCATAACCAACATCCGGGTCTGAAAAACAAAACCGGTCATATCGGTTTCCTGGGTCACGGCTCAGTTCTTAAATTCCGTAACATTAGAATTAAAGATCTTTCAAAATGAAGAATTTTTTTATCGTTTCAGGGCTATGGTTAATCCTCATTTCTTGCTCCCGGGTCGCTCCGCCTGAACCATTTGGTCCGTTACCTTCTGAACGCCAGTTATCATGGTATGAAATGGAATATTATATGTTCGTTCATTTTACTGTTAATACTTTCACAGATAAGGAATGGGGCTATGGGGATGAGAAGGAATCAGTTTTCAATCCCACTGAACTCGATTGCCGGCAGTGGGCAAAGGTGGCTAAGGATGCCGGGATGAAAGGTATAATAATCACAGCAAAGCACCATGACGGTTTCTGCCTGTGGCCATCAGATTATACGGAACACTCGGTTAAGAGTTCGGTCTGGAAAAACGGACAGGGTGATGTATTGCGTGAGCTGCGTGAAGCATGCAACGAATCCGGCCTGAAGATGGGAGTATATCTTTCACCATGGGACCGGAACAGTGCTGTTTACGGAACACCCGAATACCTTGTTTATTACCGTAACCAGCTTCGGGAGCTTCTTACTGAATACGGAGATATATTCGAGGTCTGGTTTGACGGTGCCAATGGTGGTGACGGATTTTACGGAGGAGCCAGGGAGACAAGGAGGATCGATAACAAAACCTATTACGACTGGCCGAATACTCATCAGATAGTCAGGGAATTACAACCGAATGCAGTTATGTTCAGCGATGCTGGTCCCGATATCAGATGGGTGGGAAACGAAAGAGGCATGGGCAGCAATACCAACTGGTGTCTCCTGAGAAGGGATGAACTCTTTCCGGGAGGAAATTTTGCCAGTATCCTGGGTGAGGGGCATGAAGATGGTAATTACTGGGTCCCTGCAGAAGTGGACGTTTCAATACGCCGGGGCTGGTTCTGGCATCAGAGCCAGGATTCACTTGTCAGATCGCCTGAAAATCTTATGGATCTGTATTATGCGTCAGTGGGAAGAAATTGTAATCTCCTTCTGAATGTACCTCCGGATAAGAGAGGATTGCTGCATGAGAATGATGTCAGATCACTGCTCGCTTTCAGGGAGTTGCGTGAGAAAGAATTCGGGACAGAGCTTGCGGAAGGAAAGAAAACCTCAGCATCAGACTCGCGGGGGAAGGATTACAGGGCATCAAATGTCGTTGACGGAAATCCGGAAACATACTGGACAACAAATGATGATCAGACTACCGGTGATATTACTATCGACCTTGGTACAGAAACTAAGGTAAACAGGATTCTCCTGCAGGAATATATTAAACTGGGTCAGAGGGTGCAGGAGTTCAAAGTTGATGCATTTTTGAACGGTGAATGGAAACCAGTTGTTGAAGGTACAACTATCGGGTATAAGGTGATAAGGAAATTTCCGGTTGTGAAGACAAATATGATCAGGTTGACTATCAGTAAGTCAAAGGCATGTCCGGTAATCTCGAATCTTGAGTTGTTCCTGGCGCCGGGAGACTAAAGTTGAAGGGAGATGAATAATAAAGATCCCCTCCCTGGAGGAAGGGTGGGTTTTAGAAAGGTTAAAAAACATTACAGATATGATACGATCATTAATCCTTTGGTTATCAGTCTTTTTTGGATTCATTCCGGTTTCTCTTCTGGTTGGTCAGCAGCAGGGAGGTAATGGACAGAATCCATATGCTGTCGCAACATACGAATGTGCAAGTTTATACTGGAAGACTCCTGAAGCAGGAGTTGGCAAAATAAGATACAAAGAAGCCCGGAACAATACATGGAAAGACGGATTGGATCTTGTTTATGATTCACGACAGGGAGAATACAGGGGAAGCATTATCTGCCTGACACCGGATACGGAATACCAGGTGGAGCTTGCCAGTACTTCAGCAAAATCCCAGGTGAAAGTGAAGACGAGAAGTGACAATTTTCCTATTGGCAAAAAGACTATACTTTCTGCAGGTGAAACGGACAAAACTATTTTGATCACTGAATCAGGAACACCTTCAGCATACCATCTTGTAACTGTTCCGGAAAATTTAAAATCAGTTCTGAACCTGAAAAATGTTTATGATTCCGGAATTGAAGTCGATGCTGATTATGTCATAATCCGTGGAGTTGAGATCAGGAATGCTGCCAGGGACGGTATCAGGATCAAAAAAGACAGGCATGATA
>CAZKMH010000240.1:0-5927 GCA_964553395.1 uncultured Rikenellaceae bacterium
CCCGATACTTCGATCGGGATCTCCGCATTACACTACTCATAGCGTAATGCTTCGACACTGACGCTTCGGTCAGTGTTTCGTCACTCATACCTTAGTGACTCAACAGGATTACTTGTTGCTGCACGCCAGCTCTGCCAGCTTACTGTTAATAAAGCAATACCGAGTGCAATTAGCCCGGCAACAGCAAAAATCCACCATTTCAGGCTGGTTTTATAAGCAAAATTTTCCAGCCATCTGTGCATAACATACCATGCAACCGGTGAAGCAATTACAAAAGCAATCACTACCCATCTCACAAAGTCACTGCTGAGCATGCGCAGGATTTCCGATACTCTGGCTCCATTTACCTTGCGGATGCCGATTTCTTTAACTTTCCTCCGGATTGAGTTGGCAACTATACCATACAATCCCAATACAGCCAACACGATCGATAAAATTGTATAAATCGCTGATAATCCGGCCAGCTTTTCATCTGCTTTAAGTTGAAGCTGATATGTTTCGGTGGTATATTGGAATGCAAATGGATCTGCCGGGAAAAAGTATTCCCATTTTAATTTCAGCCGGCCAAGGATTTCCTGATAATTTCCTGAATCATTAAATCTTACCGTTATAAAGCCCACCTCATATTTCCAACGGTAGTCGTTAATAAGCAGCATTGGCTCTATTATTTTACGTGGAGACTCCTGATGAAAATCCTCAATCACACCGCAAACCAGATAAGGTGTCTCTGGTATGTTTAAATAATCAACCACTCTAACCAGCACAAACTTTCCTATTGCTGATTCAGGTTTATCAAATCCCAGTTTTTTACATGCTTCCCGGTTGATCACCAATTGAGTCCCGCCTGGCTTGTCTTCACGTGTAAACATTCGTCCTGCAAGGATCTTTGGATCGAAAACATTCTGAAAACTATAGTCAATATTCAGTATTCCGAAATTATCACCCCCCTTTTCAGGTTTTCCTGAAGGATAAATAGTGTTGCTGTGAAAATTGATCTCTTTGCCGGGAACACAGGAACTAACCGTGCTTGACAACACTCCCGGGATTCTGTTGATTTCCTCCGTGAAGGCAATAAGTTTTTGCGTTGCACCTTCCTTCTTGATCATACTCATCGGAGTGTATGAATAAGCTGTCTGGCTAATGCTGATGCCGACTTCCTTGTTTTTCATGAATAGAACCTGCCTGACGATAACAGTTGTGGCTATTATTAATCCAATAGAAGCTGTAAACTGAAAAATAATAAGCGACCTGCGAAGATTAAATCCATTATTGGTCAAAACAAATTTTTCTGAGAGGAGCTGGTTTGCTCCTCTCAGAATGAGGACATATGCAGGATAAATACTGGTTAATATGGCGCCAGTGATAAAAACTACAATAAATTGCAATAGAGAGGCGGATTTTACAGGTATTTGGCTATTCAATTGAAGATAATTGCCTAAATGCCCCTTCAGTAAATAAAAAATCCCGAACGCCAGTACAATTCCTGTACTTGTTATGATCACCGATTGCAGCACAATTTGAGATAACAGGTCGGGCGAAGTTGCACCGGCAATTTTTTTCAGGCCGATTTCCTTTGCCCTTTCCATATTTTGAGTTATCTGGAAGTTTATGAAGATAATCCAACTCATTACCAGGGCAAGTACAGCGATAATATAAAGTGCAGCTACAGTTTTCCAGTCGGAGTTTGGGGACAGTTCACCATCATAATGTGATTCAAGATGAATAGATTGAACAGGCTGTAGTATTAATTCCGATTTTTGACCTGCAGCAATTAAATGTGCCGTATATTTTTCACAGATCTTTGAAAACGATTGTTTAACCAATTCCGTATCGATATTTTTCTTCAATCTGATATATGTATAAACTTGTGGATTCTCCCAAAGCCAACGTGCTGAAGGAGCTGCTTCGGCCGATATGGAAACAGGTTCTATTCTTAATGTGGAAGTGCTGTTATCAAAATTTCTCATAAAATAACGAAGTGAATTGCGTGTAATCAGAATATCAATTTTCAAATGGCTGTTTTCAGGTATATCGGTAAATACCCCGGAAACTATAAACTCCCAGCCTTCATTAAGCTTAAACCGTTGATTAAGGGGATCTTTCCGGCCAAACAATTGTAAAGCTGATGTTTCAGAGATCACTGCTGACTGAATTGTGGGGAAGGGATTTTCCCTGTCTCCGTAAAGGAACAACCGATCAAATACCTTGAAAAATGAGGTATCACACCAGTAGAAATTGGCATCCATAAGAAAATTTTCGGGAGTGTAGGCTGTTACAATATCTCTCTGGAAGCCCGTGGCAAATTCTACACCCGGAATTTCGTCGTTTATCACCCTGCAAAGCCCGCCATAGTTGGTTGCAGTGGTAATTATACTTCCGTTTACCAGCGACCTTTCAAGTGCGATCCGGTAGATATTTTCGGCTTCCATCCATGATTCATCGTAGCTTCTTTCATAATGAATGAAGAAGAAAATGAGCATAAACGAGGCCATTCCGAATGTGAGTACAAGAATACTGAGCAGGGTCGGAAGTCTCCTTATTATTAGCAATCTCAAGGTTATTTTCAGATTTATTACAGTCATCCGTCATGTTTCATTAAAAATTTTCTGATCACTATCGGTATATCCGCATTGCTCTATTCATAGCGTAAAGCATCGATAGGATTCCTTATTGCAGCTCGCCAGCTTTGCAGACTAACAGTGATTAAAGCGATAATAATTGCAATCACCCCGGAAAGTGCGATGATCCACCAGCTGATTCTTATTCTGTAAGCGAAGTTTTGCAACCATTTGTCCATTGCAATCCAGGCAACAGGCGTTGCAATAATGATTGCAATCAGAACCCATTTCACAAAATCCATATTCAATAAAAATAATACCTGGCCTGTCCAGGCGCCGTTTGCCTTACGGATACCAATTTCCTTGGTGCGCCGGCTGATAGCATAGGCCGATAAACCTGATAAACCCAGGCAGGCAATTATAATTGCCAGTATTGAACTTGCGAGAAATAATCCGCTGAAACGCCGGTCAGGCCGGTACTGTTCATCGTAAAAATCTTCAAGGAAAAAGTAATTAAAAGGATTCCCCGGGTAATGAGTGTTCCAGATCTTCTCCACTTCCGGCAGAACCTGATTTATACCTGTCATATTGGCTTTAATGGTATAGAATATATTTGCCGGCTGATTTAAAAAAGCGATCGGACCGGGTAATTCTTTAAGTGATTGCTGATTAAAATCCTTTACAATAGCACTTATGGTAACTTCCTGTTTCCCGCCTCTTAAGATTTTTCCAACGGTGCTCACTGCATCATTAAAACCAAAATAAGGAAGTGCTGACTCATTCAATATTAATTTATTTGATTCCTCCTTCAAAGTTGCACCAAAATTATCTCCTGCAACCAATGTCAGTCCGTAAGTATTAAAAAACTGATTATCAATATAATACACATCAATCCTTTTTTCAGTATTACGTCCTTCTACCGGAATCCCGAAAACACGCGAGTTTTTGATTTCCGTGCCAGGTACATTGGAGGAAGCTGTAATGCTGCTTACCAGGGGCAGGGCTACTATTTCATCCTTGAAGGATTCCAGGCTGTTCATATACGATTCATATGAATCAGCTCTGATAATACGGGGACCATCAATAACGAGCAAACCTTCAATATCGAATCCCGGATCATGATGTCGCATGAAACTTACCTGTCGGAAAACGGTGATGGTGCAGATGATGAGAATGACAGAAATGGTGAATTGGAAAACAACGAGATAATTCTTAAGCCTGACTATCCATTTGGACCCGGTCGGTGTTTTTCCTTTTAATACCAGGCCGGGGTCAAACCGTGAAATATATATTGCAGGAAGCAGCCCTGTGAATAGTGATCCCAAAATCAGTACAATCAGAAAGAGAATTATAACCATTAAATAATCGATCTGAAGCGGGCTTTGCATGACCTGTTTAAAGAAAGGAAGTAAAAGCAGGACGCATGTAAAACTAATTATCAATGCAATCAGGTTCAGGAATGCCGACTCCGTCAAAAACTGGAAAATAAGGTCTTTCTTTACTGCTCCCGATATTTTGCGTATTCCCACTTCGTGTGCTTTTTCAATTGACCTTGATGTTGCCAGATTGATATAGTTAATAAATGCTATCAGCAATACAAGACAGGCAATAATTCCAAGTGAGACTACATTCCTGTAGCTACCATTGACCTCCAGTTCGTTACTGACAGACGAACGCAAATGAATGTCAGTAAGCCTCACCAGCCTGTATTCCAGAAGGAAGAATGCTTCTTTCATGAATTTCCCAATGAAGGTCTCTGGTATCCGGGGCAGCTTTGCCTCCAATGCCTCAGCATTTGCCCCCGGAGTCAGAAGGATGTATGTATACACTCTTTCGCTAACCCATGAATTGTCCCAATACCTTGAAGTTCTGATCAGATTTTCATACGATACCAGAATGTCAAACTTCATATGAGAATTTTCAGGGACTGATCTTACAATTCCAACCACTTCAAAATCACTTGTACCGTCAAGAGTGATCACTTTCCCAACCGGATTTTCATCACCGAAATATTTCCGGGAAGTTTCCTCAGTAATAACAGCATGATTAATTGCGAGCAGGCTGGAATCCGGATTCCCATCCGCAAGCTGAAACGAAAACAGATTAAAAAAAGATGACTGTGCATACAGGATGTTTTTCTCCTTAAATATTTTATCTCCATATCTTACAAGACTTTCCGTACGAAAAAATCGTGTGTAATCTTCGACTTCGGGAAACATGTTCTTAATCTCTTTCCCGACACCGGTTGATCCTGATGCCGAATACTGTTCAAGAATACCTTCTTCATACAGGAGATAATCAACCCTGTAAATGTTATTGGCATTCCTGTGAAACTTATCGTATGAAGTTTCTGCTTTTATCCATAGTACTATCAGAATAAATGCGGTAATACCTATTGTCAATCCCAAAAGGTTGATGATGAAATATCCCTTTTTTGATTTCAGGTTCCTGATTGTCAGGTTAAGATAGTTTCTGAACATGTTCATAGTTTTTTATTCATATAACCTCTTAAAAGCCCCCCTGGGGGGTTGGGGGGTCATTCATATCTGAGTGCTTCGACAGGATTTCTTGTAGCAGTTCTCAAACTTTGAAGGGTTACCGTCAATACAACAATCACGAGTGTAAGTCCACCGGCCAGCGGAAATACCCACCAGCTGAATTCTGTTTTATAGGCATAGTTCTGAAGCCATTTATGCATCGCATACCAGGCAACGGGACAGGCAATAATAAAAGAGATCGCTACCCATTTTACAAAATCCCTGTTGAGCAGTTCAAGAATTTCGGGAATTCCGGCCCCGTTTATCCTGCGGATCCCTATCTCTTTTGTACGATAACGGCTGTTCTGATACGAAACTGCAAACAAACCTATCAATGAAAGGAACAAACTAATTAGCGAACAGGCACCTATAAGCTTTAAATAGTTCTTGTTTCCCCTGTGATACCATTCATAACGATCACCTGTTGATTCAATATTAACCGGATAGCCAGGTATCAATTCCTCCCAGACCCGGGCTATTGCTTCCCGTGCCATTGCAACATCGCCTCCGGAAGATTTGACCATCAAATGGCTCCCTTTACTGGTATATGAAATAAAAGCAGGTTCAATTTGTGTGTTTAATCCGGAATAATGAAAATCCCTTACGATACCGATAATTATCTTATCATCCATGCCCGGTACTTTTTCCCCGATAAGATCCCGGTCAACAAAATATTTAGCAAATGTCTGATTTACAAGACATTTATTGTTGTTTGCCGTGAGATCATCAGAAAAACGTTCGCCCTCAACCAGTTCTATCCCTAATGTGGTAAGGTAGTTCTCGTCACCGGAAAATCCTGATGGCGAATACTGCTTCTTTACGCCATCCTGTT
>CAZKMH010000241.1:0-5926 GCA_964553395.1 uncultured Rikenellaceae bacterium
CTGCTGGCGCTGCCCGGTGGAATAAAGACGGGGTACGAAAAGGACATGTTTTCGCAGATTGAACCATCACTCACCGTTGAGAAGCACTCTTTCCCGAAATCGGAGCTGAAATTCAGATTGGAAATCCTGATATCGGATCCCGGGATGTTGATTTCACTCATTGCCGGATCAAAAACCGATTTTAGTTCATGATAGTTCTTTGTGTATTCGGGGTCCATAAAAGAGAATTTCTTCTTATACAAAGTAAGCAGGTACCTGCACGGCCGGCAAATTAAAGTGCCGGATCCGGGTCGACGCGGGGCGAAATCCAATATTGTGTGACGAAATTTTAAGATCAGGGACGAAATTTATTGAACGACACGGAACATAATTTTCCTGGCAGCCTGATCGCAGGAAAAATACTACCTTTGTATTTATCATTAGTTTAGCCGATGATAGACCTTCAAAAACCTGTTCCCAGCTACCTGAACGAAAAGCGTAATATCATAAGGCTAATTGTCTTTACTTCGCTTTTTGCACTGGTTTTCATCAACATTTATTCCCCCTTCGGAGCCGATAAGTGGTTAGACCTGACAAAACCTGAATTCATTACCTACTCGAGCCTTGTGATACTGACAGGAGTTTTGGTGGTAGTCATAAGCCGGATAATAATGTATCATTATGTTCAAAAAATCGATTTAACGATCTGGCAATACCTGTTATGGGTCTTCGGTGAGGTTTTGCTGATGTCGATGGTTTATGCAGTCTTCAGCAAATATATACTCAACGATCCGCGCTACTTTACCGAGCTTGCCAGAGGATCGGCCCGTAACACGGCTCTCGTCCTGCTGCTTCCTTATTCGATAATGTGGCTTTACCTTTCGTGGGCCGATAAAAAGGAACAGATTGAAAGGATGGCCGAAATGCAGGCATATTCGGGAGGCGTCATGGAAATGGTGCCGTTTTACGATGATAAGTCAATGCTCAGGTTCTCGGTGAAAAGGGAGAATCTGCTTTATCTTGAATCAGCTGAAAACTATGTGACAATATGTTATCTGAATAACGGGAAGGTTTCGAAATACCTTTTACGCGAAACGCTTAAAAAGCTGGAGGAAAATTTTGCAGGGACCGAGATTATCCGTTGTCACAGATCGTACATGGTTAATTTTGACAAAGTTAAAGTGATAAGAAAAGATAAAGACGGATTAAAGCTTGAACTTGATATTCCTGTCACAATCGATATTCCCGTCTCAAAGACCTATGTGGACAATGTAATGCATACCTTCTCGAAATACGGTGGGATAACGGATGCCGGCTGATATGATTTTAGGGATCCGGGATTTTGTTTATCGGATTGAAATACTACTTTTGAAAAGCTTTTTAATAACGTTTTGATGAATATTCTGATTCTTGGATCCGGTGGACGGGAGCATGCGTTGACCTGGAAGCTTTCACAGAGTAAGAAAATTGACAGGATTTTCATTGCTCCCGGTAATGCAGGTACAAACTCAATTGGTACAAACCTTAAGATAGATCCTGAAGATTTTATTGAAGTCAGGAAGGCTGTGGCTGATAACAGGATCGGGATCGTCATTGTTGGTCCGGAAGCTCCCCTGGTGGCCGGGATCCATGACTTTTTCCTTCAGGATGACTCCCTGAAGGGTATTCCTGTTGTCGGACCCCGGCGATCTGCCGCCCTTCTTGAAGGGAGCAAGGATTTTGCAAAGGGATTTCTTACCCGGCACCTGATTCCGACTTCACGTTACAGGAGTTTTGATAAATCGACCCTTGGTGAGGCTGGTGATTTTTTACAAACACTCGAACCTCCTTATGTGATCAAAGCGGATGGCCTTGCCGCCGGAAAGGGTGTCCTTATCATTGAAAGCATCAGTGAAGCTGAAAGGGAGCTGAAAGCTATCATCGCAGGTAAATTCGGTGCAGCCGGGCAGAAGGTGGTGATTGAACAGTTCCTGAAAGGCATCGAGCTGTCAGTATTTATAATAACCGACGGTAAGTCATATAAGCTTCTTCCCGAGGCAAAAGATTATAAAAGAGAAGGGGATGGCGATAAAGGACTCAACACTGGAGGTATGGGATCCGTTTCCCCTGTGCCGTTTGCCACAAAAGCCTTTATGGATAAGGTCAGGGAGAGGATTATAGATCCTACGATAACGGGTCTGCAGGAAGAGGGTATCGATTATAAGGGCTTTATTTTTTTCGGACTGATTAACGTCAACGGTGATCCTTATGTAATTGAATACAATGCAAGGCTCGGCGATCCGGAAACGGAAGCGATCATACCAAGGATAAAATCGGACCTTTTCGAGCTGATTGAAGGCGTTGCAATGGGTGACTTGTCTGAAAGAAGCATCGAAATAGATGACCGGTCAGTCGCCTCCGTTATGCTCGTGTCAGGAGGATATCCCCGTAGCTATGGGAAAGGGTATGAGGTGTCAGGTCTTAACAGTACGGATGATTGTGTTGTATTTCATGCGGGGACAAGGAACGATGATGGGAAGGTGGTCACTTCGGGGGGGAGGGTACTTGCGGTAAGCTCGTGGGGAAATACCCTGAAAGAAGCACTGGAGGGCTCATACAGGAATGCCGCAAAAATTAAGTTTAAGGATATTTATTACAGGAAAGATATAGGATTTGATCTATAGGTTTTATGTTTTTACGAAGATTCAAAAGTACCGGTCCTGACGTAATTGTCTTGATCTTCATTATAATGGTGCTTCTCTGGATAGGTCCCATCCTCCATCCGGAACTGCCATCGTCCATGAATTTTGATGAAAGACCGATGCCGTTCTTCAGCCTGCTTTTGAATATCTCGGGTCAGAGTGCGCTCTTAGGCGTTCTTATTACATTTGTGCTCGTGCTGCTCGTTGCTTTTCTTCTTGTTAATTTTAATACTTCAGACATCTTTATCAGTGAGAGGACATTTCTTCCTGCATTGATCTATGTTCTGTTCAGCGGCTTCTTCCCGGAGCAGCAGATTTTGAACCCTGCTCTTCCGACAGCAGTTTTTCTTATTCTTGCGATCAGGAAGATAATGGATTCGTACAAAATGCAATACACTGCATATTCTTTTTTCGATGCAGGATTGCTTTTTGGCTGTGGCGGACTTTTCTATGCAAACTTCTTATGGTTCAGCCCCCTGCTGTTAATTGGCATAATTTTAATCAGGGCAGTAAAGATCAGGGAGATCATTATTTCATTACTGGGTCTGGCCACACCATGGTTTATCACTTTCGGATTTTACTATGTGGCCGGGAATGATCTGTCTGTTTTACTTTCAGACATTAAATTCAATCTTTTTGCAGATATTGAAAATTTCAGACAACCTGCCCTCACCATTGTCGCCCTGGTAATTTTGGGTGCAATAACCCTGATGTGCGTGGTGTACCTATTTTCAGTTATCAATACCAAGAAGATAAAGTCGCGCAAGACATTTCGTCTTCTGATCTGGTCATTTCTGATAGCATCAGGTGTTTCATTGCTGATCCATCCACGGTCGGGAGAAATATTCTGGCTTGCAGGCGTGACGGTGGCTTACCTGATTTCGCACTATCTTGTTTTTGCCAGGAAGAGAATGATAACTGAAACAGTATTTTTACTCATAATTGTTATGGCCGCGGCCCTGCAGATTGCCGCCCGGGTATAAAAAGGCTATTTCTTTGCTTTAACAGGTTTAACAAATTTCTTCTGGATCCAGCCAGGTACGATCGAGGCGCCTATGATCAGGTATGGATAATAACTGATTATTCTCCAGATTATAGCAATGGCGAGAGCAATGCTTGTCGCATCTGCAGGATTTCCGGGAATGGTATCGGAGATATAGCGCCCGAGAATGATTTCTGCAAATCCGCTTCCTCCCGGAGTCGGGCTGATTATCATCATTATCCAGGTGACGAGCTGCCTGGCGAAAATCAGGAAATGGCCGCTTATTGCGAAGAAAGCGACAAGGATAGCATTTACCACCCAATACCTTGATGTCCAGGAAAGAAAGGTAGCGGTGAAAGCCTTGAACCAGAAGGAGAATGGTTTTTTATTTAGCTCACGCGAGCTCGCTACAAGGTCATCTCCAGCCTTGATAGCAGACTCCTTCCATCGCCTCAGCAGCGGAAGCCGGAAGAAATATACCAGAGTATTTTTAATCTTCACCGGATCAATGAAAAGTCCATACCCGACAAAGAGAACCCAGAGTAAGATGATTGAATAGCCGGCAACCGCCACAAAAAAGAGATTATTGAGCAATGCCGAACCGGTTCCCTGCAGCGAGGTTGTGAAAAGAATATCACTTCCTACGATCAGAAGGATCAGGGGAAACATTATTACAAAATAAAGTTCATCAAGAAAAGAGGTGGCAAGTACAATGGAAGTACTCCTCCCGACCGATAATCCCTCCTTGTGAATAAAAACCACGGCGACTGCAGTGCCTCCAACCGTTGAGGGTGTAATGGCCGAGGTGAACTCCCAAAGCATTATCACCCTGAAAGCCTGCCGCCAGGTAAGGTCGTTCTCCGACAGGATCCTTATTCTGATCATATACCCCATATCACGCCCGATCATGCAGAGCCATGCAACAAGAAGCCAGAAGGCAGATTTCCAGGTGAAATTCAGATTACTGAGTGCAGCCGAATCGATCTCCCCGACAATAAACCAGCCGACAACTGCCAGACCGATAAGTATCGGAATTATAATCCTGACGGGCTTAAGCCTGCTGACAAGTTTATATTGGCTATCTTGTGTCATTATGTATCGCTCAGAAGCTTATTGGCAAAGGAAAATATTTAAATATCTGCCAAATATAGATTATTTTCGAAATCAAATATTATATCAAAAAACCGTAATTATGAACATGGGGATTATTAATCGCCTGACTTTACTGGCAATGCTGGTGCTTTTCTGCGGAACCGTGGAAGCACAACCTGCGGGCAGGAATATTCAGAACTTTAATTTCGACTGGAAATTCTTCAGTGGAGATGTGGCTGAAGGAAAGAATCCTGCCCTTGACGATAAGGGCTGGCGTAATCTTGATCTTCCGCACGACTGGAGCATAGAGGGGCCGTTCAGCAGGGATAACTCAAGCTGTACGGGTTACCTGCCCGGCGGCATAGGCTGGTACAGAAAAACCTTTACCATGCCGGCTTATGAAAGAGGCCGGAAGGTGTTCATATATTTTGGAGGTGTTTACAATAACAGTGAGGTCTGGATCAACGGGAAATACCTGGGGAAACGTCCGAATGGCTACATCTCTTTTCAGTACGACCTTACGCCTTACCTGAATTTCGGAAAGGAAAACCTTATTGCAGTGAAAGTGGACCATACACTCGACGCCGATTCGAGATGGTATACGGGTTCAGGTATCTACCGGGATGTAAAACTCATAAGTACTGAGCCTGTCCATCTTAAAGAATGGGGAATATTTTGCAGAACCAGCGATGTTTCAGCTTCAGATGCCCGGCTTCAGGCCGACATAACTGTCATGAACGAAACCGGGCGCAATGCTAATATTAAGGTTACGAGTACTCTCATGTATGGGAATGAGGTTATCGGACAGGTAACTGATAAGATTTCCTTTAAATCATCGCCTGAGAAAACCGTAACCCAGGCTTTCACCGTGAGTGATCCGGAGCTCTGGGATGTGGAAAATCCGAACCTCTATTCTCTGGTCACTGAGGTGAAGGGAAGGGAATTGCTTGACAATACCGTTACGCATGTCGGATTCCGCGATCTGAAGTTTGACCCTGACAGGGGATTCTTCCTTAACGGAAAGAGTATGAAGCTCAAGGGCATCTGCATGCATCACGATGCAGGAACGCTCGGCTCGGCTGTCCCGGCAGAGGAGTTTGCCCGCCGGCTCGATATACTCAAAGAGATGGGATGCAATGCGATCCGCACGAGTCATAATCCTTTTTCTGTCGATTTCCTCGATCTGTGCGAC